>NZ_JBBCIR010000107.1:0-26238 GCF_037189885.1 Paludisphaera sp. | reverse complement strand
CCCCCCCCCCCCCCCCCCCCCCCCCCCCCCCCCCCCCCCCCCCCCACCACAAAAAAGCCGACCCTGCCCAGACGTGTCACCGATCGCCCCCTCATCCGGCCTTCGGCCACCTTCTCCCACGAGGGGAGAAGGAACGCTTGGCATGGGGAGGGCCTTATGGCGATGATCCGTCGACCGGTCCACGGGCGGGCGGTGTCTCCAACCCCCCCTGATTGGCATTGCCGGGTTTTGCAACTTCGTCTAAAGTCCGCGACGATCCGGGACGACCTCGGCGCGCCTCCGCGTCGTCGGCCAGGGGCCCGGGGACGCTGTTCATGGAAGAGCAGTGACGCCTCATGAGAGCTTTGCTCGGGACGATCGCGCTGATCGTGATTCTGGCCACGTCGCAGGGATGCGGGATGGCCAAGGCGCGGAACTTCCGCAAGATCCAGCATCCCGCGCCGATGGTCCGCGCCCGGGCGTTGAGCCTGGGGGAACGCCGGCCGAGCGCCGAGGTGGTCCCCGCGTTGGTCGGCCGGCTGGACGACCCGGATCCCGTGGTGCGGCTGGCCGCTCACGAGGAGCTGAAGCGTCGGACCGGCCGCGACTTCGGCTACGTCCCGTGGGCCGAGGAGCCGGAGCGTCGGGCGGGCTCGGGCCGCTGGCGCGACTGGCTCGCCGGGAAGGAACCGGGGGCGACCCCCTCGCCGCAAGCGATGCCGTCGCCCCAGGCGATGCCTTCGCCTCAGGCGACGGCGTCTCCCCAGCATCGGGCCACCACCAGGATTCGGCGGACCATCCCGCATTGAGGGCGACAACATGGCGATGATCGCGGGCGGACACGCCCCCTCGCCCCGCTGGCTCGCCCCGATCGGGCGCGTCGGCCGGCTGGCGACGGGCACCCTGAACTACCTCGGCTCGGCGGCCCTGCTGACGCTCGCGGCGGCGGCGGCGCCGGTGCGGGGGAAGGACGACGAGGACGAGCCCTCGCTCTACGCGGCGACCGTGCACGAGCTGTCGTGGATGCTCTGGGCCGGGCTCCCGCTGGTGGGGCTGGTCCACGTCGCGATGGGGTCGTTCCTGTCGATGCAGGCGTACTTCGGCAGCACGTTCGTCGACGGCACCGGCGCCGTGGTGGGCGTGGGCCTGCTGCGGAACCTCGCCACGATGATGACCGGGCTGACGCTCGCCGGCCTCCTGCCGGGTCGGATCGTCCCGGAGCTGCGCCGGGGGACCCGCGTCTCGGCCGGCCGGGCGACGGCGGCGCGGGTCGCCGCGGCGATGCTGGCTTGCCCGCTGCTGGCGCTCTGGGGCTGCGTCGTCGGGACGGTCGTGGGCTGGAAGGCGTCGGAGGCCCTGATGGGGCTGTCGACGAACATGTACTTCCTGATGCTCGTCCGGATGCTCTGGTTCCGCGACGTCGTGGGCCTGGTCATCAAGGGGGTGCTGTTCGGCGGCGTGACCGCCGTCCTGGCCTGCGCCGAGGGGCTGGCCGGCGGCGACGACGGCGACGAGGCTCCGGCGGCCGACCCTGTGGTCGCGGCGGTCGCGGGCGTCGTCCGGGCGGCGAGCCTGGCGATGGCGGCGATCCTGCTCTTGAACATGACCTGGTTCATCTTCATCTATCACGCGGTCCCGGTCTACGGGCCCTCGCTTCTGCAACCGCCGACCCCGTGACGGGGCCGCGCCTCCCCGGGCCGACCGGGGGGCCGCGGTGCCGGGAGAACGCCCGATGCATCCACGATCGTCGATGAGGGAAGTCTGGATCGGCCTGCTGGTGCTGGCGAGCCTCGCGGGGGTCGTCGCCCTGGTGGGGATGGCCAGCGACGGCCCGGGGTTCCTGGCCCGCCACGCCACGTTTGACGTCGTCTTCCGCGACGGCCAGGGGATCCGCGTCGGCAGCCCGGTGCGCATCGCCGGGCTCGACGCCGGCAACGTCGTCGACCTCTCGCTGGTCGAGGTCGAGGGGACCTTGCGGGCGCGCGTCCGGCTCTCCATGCCGGCGGTCCTCCTGAGGAAGCTGCGGCAGGACGTGAAGGTCACGATCGCGCCGGGGCTCACGGGGATGAGCCACGTCAACGTCGTCTCCTCGGGCGCGTCCGACGTGGCGCTCGTCGCCGGCCAGACGATCACCGGGGTCGAGTCGTCGTTCTTCGACCCGATCATCGAGCAGGTCGGCCTCGGCCCCCAGGAGAGGAACCACCTCAGCCACACGATCGGCGAGATTCGCCAGACGGTCGACGCCGTCGGCCCGCGGTTGCGGCAGATCCTCGCGTCGTTCGAGGACGCCTCGGGCAACGTGAAGGAGATGAGCGAGGCCCTCCGCCCGGCCGTCGAGAACACCGTGGTCAACGTCGAGGAGCTGGCGAAGCGCGTCGCCGCGACCTCGCCGCGCATCGAGGCCGCCGTCACCCGGCTCGACGTCATCACCCGGCTGGTCGAGCTGATCCTCAGCGACAACCGCGAGGACATCCGCCTGGCGATCGCCTCGGGCAAGGACGCCGTCGGCGTGGTCAAGGAAGTCCTGTCCGGCCAGCGGCCCAAGATCGACCGGACCATCGAGCAGGTCGACATGCTCGCCGCCCGCGCCAACCGAGTCGCCTACAACGCCGACGTGATGACGACCCAGGGCGCGCAGATCATGGCCAACGGCCGCGCCGACATCGAGCGGTCCATCACCAACGTCCGCGACGCCACCGACTGGGCCGACAAGCTCGTCCAGAAGATCTACACCAACCCCTTCGTCCTCAGCCCGTTCTACAAGCCCACCAACGAGGACCTTCGGGTCCAGCAGGTGTACGACACGGCGCAGGTCTTCACGAAGGGGGCGCAGGAGCTGGCCGACGCCGCCAAGACGCTCGAGGCCCTCTCCGCCCGCCCCGCCACGGCGGAGCAGCGGGAGGACGTCCAGAAGCTCCAGGCCAAGGTGCTGACGCTCACCCAGGGCCTCGGCCAGACCTCGCAACTGCTGGCCGAGGGGCTCAAGGCCCCGGCGCAGCAAGGGCGCGTCCGCCGATGACGGGGTGGCGAAGGGAGGTTTTTTCCGATTTTGACTCAACCGGCCGACGCCGGGGGTCGATAACAAGACCATCGACGTTCGACCTCGGACGTCAGACGCGGTGGTCGAAGTCCGGAGCTGAGAATCCCGGCTGACCGTCAGTCGGCTCGCTCTTCGGAGAAGAATCTCAGCCGTCCCATATCGAACGGCACCCGGATCCGCTGAAGGTCAGGCCTTCGGCCACGGCACCTTTAAGGAGGCGAACGATGGAAATCTTCGGCGCGGGGGGGGCTCAAGGCCCTCAACCCATTTTCCCCCGGCTGGCCCCGTTCGGCGTCGACTCCGGCAACTCCGTGCACGCCGGCGCCCCCAGGGACCACGTCGAGATCTCGCCGCTGGGCCAGATGCTCGACGGCATCAGCCGCCTGCCCGAGATCCGCCACGAGCGGGTCGAGGAAATCCGCCGCCAGATCGCCGAGGGGACCTACGACACCCCCGAGCGGCTCGAACTGGCCCTCGACCGCATGCTCGACGAATTCTACGGCTGATCCCGCGAGGATCCGCCGACCCGCATGAAAGCGTAACGACCAGGCCGGCCCCGGATCCGCCCCAAAGGCGATCCGGGCCGGCCTGCTGGCGTTTGAACGGGCGGTGCGTCGCTCATAAGACCCTTCCCCCCTGGCGGGGGAAGGTGGCCCGAAGGGCCGGATGAGGGGGAAGCCAAGCGAGTAGGCCGACGGGATCCCGAGCCGGTCGGACGGGCCCTCGGACTCCAGCAGCCTCCGTGCTTGTCCTCCCCCTCTCCTGACCGCTTCGCGGTCCGTCCTCCCCCGCGAGGGGGGAAGACCGATTCAGGCCCGGGCGCCGGCGCGCCGAGCCCGGCCACGCGCGCCGGGCTCGGCGCCTCGCCGGGGCGTCAGGGCTGGGGCTTCTCGACGGCGATCAGGCCGACGTCGATGTACTGGCCGCCGGCGTCCTGGTGGCAGGAGACGGCGATCACGTTGCGGCCCGGCCGGAGGGCCTGGGTGGCCTCGGGGGGCAGGGGGAAGAACTCGTAGGCCGAGGTCCACTTCGGCAGCTTGGCGACGAGCTGGCCGTTGAGGTAGACCTCGGCCTCGTCGTCGTGGTGGATGGAGAGCCAGAGCCGGCCCGTCGGCGCCTCGGCGACCTCGAACTCCCGCCGCAGGTGGATGTCGGGCGTCGTCCACTCGGTGTTGAGGATCGCGCCCGGGGTGTCCTGCTTGCCGAACCCGCTCAGGCCGGCTTGCCAGGCGGAGTCGTCGAAGTCGGGCTGGTTCCACCCCTCGGCCGGGGCCTCGGTGGTGTACTTCCACTCCTGGGGCTCGGCCTGGGCCGTGGGGGCCAGCACGGTCGACTTCATCGAGTCGTGCTCGTAGAGCCCCGCGTGCGCCGCGGCGAGGGCCTCGGCCGGGAACTTGAGCACCTCGCGGTCATAGGTCAGGAAGCCGTTGACCTCGACCTCCACGTCGGTCGTCTGGGTGTAGACGCCGGCGGAGAGGCCCAGCCCGGCCAGCACCTTCAGGCGCTCGACCAGGTCGAGGTAGCGGGCCGACAGCTCCTCGGTGTTCTTGAAGCTGACGTAGCCCCAGTTGTCCTTGTCGGAGAACGTGTGGCCCTCCACCGGCAGGCCAAGGCCGCCGAACTCGCCCAGGACGACCGCCCGATCCTCCTCCAGCGCCGGCATGCCGGGGCCGGGGTAATTGTGCATGTCGTTGACGTCGCCGACGCCGTGATCGGTCCAGCCGCTGGCGTTGTTCACCAGGCGGGTCGGGTCGTACTCCTTGGTCCAGGCGGTGACGCGCTCGGTGTCGTACTGGCCCCAGCCCTCGTTGAAGGGCACCCACATGACGATCGACGGGTGGTTGTGCAGGGCGTCGATGATCGCCTTCCACTCGGCCTCGAACTGGGCCCTGGACTCGTCCGTCTTGTTGTCGGCCGAGGGCATGTCCTGCCAGACGAGGAAGCCCATCTCGTCGCAGTAGCGATACCAACGCGCCGGCTCGATCTTCACATGCTTGCGGATCATGTTGAAGTTGAGCTGCTTCGTGACGTCGAGGTCGTACTTGAGCGCCTCGTCGGTGGGGGCGGTGAAGAGGCCGTCCGGCCACCAGCCCTGGTCGAGCGGGCCGTACTGGAACAGCGGCTTGCCGTTGAGCATCAGCCGGAGGACGCCCGCCTCGTCGCGCCCCAGCTCGATCTTGCGCATCCCGAAGTACGAGCCGACGGCGTCGTCGCCGACCGTCACCTTCAGGTCGTACAGGAACGGCGAGTCCGGGCCCCAGAGCTTGGGCTGCTCCAGCGGGATCGTGATGGGCTGGCCCCCCTTGCCGGTCGCCTGCGCGATCACGGCGTCGCCGTCGTAGACGAGGACCAGCACGTCGTCGTCGCCCGCGCCCTCGCCGGCGACCGTCGGCGTGATGGAGACGGAGCCGGCGTCGACGTCCGGGACGATCTTCAGCGAGTCGATCCGCCTCGCGGGGACGGGCTCCAGCCACACGGTCTGCCAGATGCCGGTGACGGGGGTGTACCAGATGCCGTGGGGCCGGAGCACCTGCTTGCCGCGCGGCTGGCTGCCGGTGTCGGTCG
The DNA here is from genome assembly GCF_037189885.1 of Paludisphaera sp. NCBI lineage: Bacteria > Pseudomonadati > Planctomycetota > Planctomycetia > Isosphaerales > Isosphaeraceae > Paludisphaera > Paludisphaera sp. The sequence continues at coordinate 20,654 of NZ_JBBCIR010000107.1, read as the reverse complement.
GGTCCTGGACCGCGACCACGACCTCCTGGCCCGGGGCGTCGAAGTCCAGCGCGTCGGTCACGTCGAAGGAGAACGGGTCGAAGCCCCCCTTGTGCTCGCCGACGGGCTTGCCGTTGACATAAACGGTCGCCGCCCAGTCCACGGCGCCGAAGTGGAGCAGGAACCGCGTCCCGTCGGCCGGCCTGTCCAGCGCGAACGTGCGGCGATACCACAGCGTCTCGTCCGGCTGCACGGTCTTCTTGACGCCGCTGAGGGCGGATTCGATCGGGAAGGGGACGAGGATGCGGCCGTCGAACCCTTCGGGCCTCTCGTCGGCGGCGGGGCGGACGGCGTACTCCCACAGGCCGTTGAGGTTCGTCCACTTCTCGCGGACGAGCTGCGGGCGGGGATACTCCGAGTGGACCGTCTCCGGGTCGACCTGCGCCGCCCATCGGGTCATGAGCGAGCCGGGGGCGGGCGCCCAGGCCGGCGCGTCCTGGGCGATCGTGGACGCCGGCAGCGCGAGGAGAAGCGCGCCGAGGAGGATGCGTCTCAAGGGAGCTTCCTTTCAGAATCGGATTTTTCGGACGACGGGGCCCGCGCCGGGCGGCGCGTCACCCCGGATGGGTCTGAACGCCGATTATCCCATATATGAGGCCGGGTTGCCAACGCCGTCGCTCGTCCTGGCCCCTTGCCCGCGAGCCCCGGGCGCGGCACGCTGGGGGCCGCGACGGGAGAACGAACCGAACGATCCGCGCCGACGAGGGACAAGGCATGACGAATCCGACGCGCCGCGCGTTCCTGGGGGCGGCCTCGGCCGCGACGGCCACCGCGATGACCACCTCCCTCGCCAGCCGCGCCGCGGCGGCCTTCTCGCCGAGGCCCACCGACGTCGCCGTCGAGGACGTCTCGTTCGAGTACGAGGACTACCGCTATCGCGCCCCGCTGAAGTTCGGCGGCATCGTCGTGGAGCGCGCCACGATCCTGAACGTGACCTGCGCCGTGCGCACGCGCGACGGCCGCGCGGCGAAGGGGTTCGGCTCCATGCCGCTGGGGAACGTCTGGTCGTTCCCGTCGCGCGCGCACTCGTACGACGAGACGCTCGCCGCGATGAAGGCGCTCGCCGGGAAGATCCGGGACATCACCGCCGGGCGTCGCGAGCCGGGCCATCCCATCGACATCAATCACGACCTGGAGCCCGATTATCTGAAGGCGGCCGTCGACGCGGCGCGCGAGCGGGGCCTGTCCGAGCCCATCCCCAAGCTCTGCGCGCTGGTCGTCGCCAGCCCGTTCGACGCCGCGATCCACGACGCCTTCGGCAAGGCCCACGGCCTGAACTGCTACCGGACCTACGGGCCGGAGTTCATGGATCGCGACCTGGGAGACTACCTCGGCCCCGAGTTCCGCGGCGAGCCCGTCGGCCGGTACGTCTCGCCGAAGGCCAAGGGACGGATGCCGATGTACCACCTCGTCGGCGCCGTCGACCCGATCACGGCCGAGGACGTCGAGAAACCCATCGGCGACGGCCTCCCCGAGACGCTCCCGGACTGGATCGCGTACAACGGCCTGACGCACCTGAAGATCAAGCTCAACGGCGAGGACCTGGACTGGGACGTCGCCCGCGTGGCGAAGGTCGAACGCGCCGCCGCCGCGGCCCAGGCGCGCCGGGGCGTCTCCGAATGGGCCTACTCGCTCGACTTCAACGAGCGCGCCCCGGACGTCGCCTACCTGCTGGAGTTCATCGACCGCCTGAAGGCCGAGGCCCCCGACGGCTTCCGCCGCATCCAGTACATCGAGCAGCCCACCGCCCGCGACCTGAGCGTCGTCCAGCCGGGCGAGCTCGCCCCCGCCGCGAGGGTGCTCCCCGTGGTCGCCGACGAGTCGCTGACGGATTACGAGACGCTGCTGATGGCCCGCGACCGCGGCTACAACGGCGCGGCGCTCAAGGCGTGCAAGGGGCAGAGCCACGCCGTCCTGCTGGCCGCGGCGGCCCAGAAATTCAACATGTTCCTGTGCGTGCAGGATCTAACGTGCCCCGGCGCGTCGCTGATTCACTCGGCCGGGCTCTCGGCCCACATCCCCAGCGTCCGGGCCATCGAGGCCAACGCCCGCCAGTACATGCCCGACGCCAACCGCGCGTGGGAACCCCGCTTCCCCGGCATCTTCCGCGTCACGGACGGCACCATGGACACCTCGGCCCTCGACGGCCCGGGGCTCTCGGTGGTGTGAGGACCGGCCGGGGGCGGGTCCCTCCGATGATCGTGGTCGGGGCGTTGGAGGACGATCCTATGTCGGATATCGAGGCGGGGACGCCGGGCGTGGGGAAGGGGAGCCTCGGCGTCTCGTTGTTGCTGGTCGCCTGCTGCCTCTACCTCCCCTTCGCCTGGATCCTCTTCGAGGACGCGACCGACGCGTACCGGCTCACCTGGCTGAAGCTATGGCCCATCCTGCCCGGCTTCATCCCCGGCGCCCTGTTGTTCCATCCGAACGACCTGCCCGAGTTCGCGACGATGGGGGTGGTCACCGTCGCGTTGCTCGCGGGCCTGGCCTGGCTCGGGGCCGGCGGCCGACGCCGGCTGCTGGCCGCCGCGGCGCTCGCCCTGTTGGTCTCCGTCCCATCGTCGATCTTCGCCCTGGCCGCGTTCCGGTTCTGAGCCACGAACATCCGTGGGAGGCGGGGTCGGTGCCGGGGCGTCAGAATTCGTCGGCCGAGATGACCTCCCCGCCGGCCCGGGTGAGCAGGGCGGCGAAGGTCTCGATGGAGACCGTCTCGCGGATGAAGCGGGTCGAGCCGTCGGCCATGGCGACGTTCGCGCCGCCGGGGTGGAAGGCGTAGACGGCGTAGACGTTCGAGCAGTTCAGCGCGCATCGGCCCTTGTTGACCACGCCCCCCGCGTCATATCCCCTCACGGAGAAGGCGTTGGGCTCGCCCCAGCCGCAGAGGAGGGAGCTGTTGGCCGCCGCCTGGCCCGAGCCGGGGACCATGGAACGGCCCGAGCGCCAGATTTGCGGGCGGCCGGCCGATTCCATCAGCAGGATGGTGTTGCTGCTCCCGTCGGTGATCTCGGCGATGTTCCGCCGACCGCCGTCGTTATTCCCCTGGAGCACGCCGTCGGTGCTGCCCGGCATGCCGTTGTTCATCACCGAGGGCGCCGCCCACAGGTTCGAGGAGATCCCCGTGCTGGCCGCGTAGTCGGCGGCCGCCGCCGGCCACCGGGGCATCCCCGGGCCGGGCCTGGCGGTGAACGCCGGGTTCATCCGGGGCGAGTCCGGCGTGCTCGGGCAGAGGAAGACCGCCAGGGGGAACTGGATCGCCGTGCTGTTCTCCGGCAGGTTGTAGCCGACGTTGACGTTGTACATGTTGAACAGGTTCACCTGCTCGATGTACGGGATGGTCTGCGCCCCCCAGTAGCGGGTGACCGGCCTCGTCTCGTTCATCGGGAAGCTGTTCATCGCCGAGTGGACGTTGTGCATGCCCAGCGCCAGCTGCTTCAGGTTGTTGACGCACTGGATGCGCCGGGCGGCCTCGCGGGCGGCTTGCACGGCCGGCAGCAGCAGCGCGATCAGCACGGCGATGATGGCGATCACGACCAAAAGCTCGATCAGCGTGAAGCCGCGACGACGTTCCGGGCCTGCGATCATCGAATTCTGCCCTCCGGGGCGGGATCGGTGGGTGTGGGGGCGGGGTGGGCGGTCAGGCCGGGAAGGGCGGGGGCGCGGACGCGGCGCTTGGGCTCGGTGAGCGATTCGAGGAACGCCTTCAGGTCGGCCAGCTCCCGCTTGTCCAGGCCCAGGGGCTTGAGGTGGGGCGACTTGGTCGGGAAGAGCGGGTCGTCGGCCTGCTCGGGCTTGCGCTTGAGGGTCGCCATGCCGGCGTTGTACATGTTCAGCACGCCGGTCAGCTCGAACAGGCCGTTGTGCATGTAGGGGCCGGTCGCCGCCACGTTGCGCAGGCCGGGCGTGCGGAACCGGCCGACATCCTCGGGGAGTGCCGTCACCCGGTAGCGGCCCAGATCCTCCAACTCCCGGCCGTAGTAGCTCAGGCCGAGGTCGTGGAACTGGCCGTCGCTGAACGCCGGGCCGTGGTGGCAGTTCATGCAGCGGGCCTTGCGGCGGAACAGGTCCAGGCCCAGGATCGCCTCGTCCGACATGGCGTCGCGGTCGCCGCCGAGGAACTTGTCGAACGCGCTGCGACCGCCGACGATCGACCGCTCGAAGGCGGCCACGGCCTTGGCGATCATGTCCAGGTCCACGTCCTCGGACCCGAAGACGGCGCGGAAGGAGTCGCGATACTCGGGGACCGCCGACAGCTCGCGGACGACCGAGTCGGGCGTGGCGCTCATCTCGGACGGGTTGAGGATCACCTCCCGCGCCTGGTCCTCCAGGCTCCCGGCCCGGCCGTCCCAGAAGATCGCCGGCATGTGCGCCAGGTTCATGATGGTGGGGGAGTTCCGCCGCAGCGGCTCGCGACGATGGCCGAACGCCGTGGTCCGGCCGTCGGCCCAGCCCAGATCCGGGTCGTGGCACGAGGCGCAGGAGAGCTGCCCGCTGCCGGAGAGCCTCGGGTCGAAGAAGAGCTTCTTGCCCAGCTCGACCTTCTCGGGCGTGGTCGGGTTGTCGGCCGGGGCCGGCGCGGCCGGCAATCGGCCCAGCTCGCGCCAGTCGACCCCCTCGTCGACCCAGGGGGCCGGCCACTCGCCCGACGACTTCCAGTAGATGGCCCGCAACTCCGCGGCCCGCGCCCGCCGCGAATCCTCGGACTCCGCCGGCGTCGGACCGACCGGGGCCTGCGCCCGGACGCTCGCCGCCGCCACGAGCGCGATCAACGCGACCCACGCCCAATTCCTATTGCAGGGCGTCGCCCCTCCTCGTGACCTCTTCATCGCGGGCGTCTAGACCTCTTCTCCTGGATCAATCGGTGAGACTGAGTCTCATTCACGGCGGCCGAGAGGATCAAGTTTACGACGGACCGGGACCACCCTGTCAAGAGACGTCGACGATGCCTGGGCTCGCGGCCTCGACCGGGCGCGAGGCGGCTCGGCATGGGGCGGCCCGCGGCGGGATTCGCCCGGGGCCGGTCGCATCCTTGAATCGCCCCCGCGCATGACTCTAAGATTAGGGATACGACCGGACCGCCCGCAGGGGATGCGGGCCGCGTCCTCCCCCTCTCCCGCCCGCCTCGGCGACATCGAAAAGGACGTGCGCATGGCCACCGTCACGCAGCCTCGGCCCAGGACCGCCGCCTCGTATCAGACGAAGATGCTCATCGACGGCCAGTTCCGCGACGGCGTCGAGGGGAGGACCTTCGCCACGGTCAACCCGTCCACCGAGGAGGTCATCGCCCAGGTCTCCGAGGGGACCGCCGCCGACATCGACCTGGCCGTCAAGGCGGCCCGCAAGGCGTTCGACTCCGGGCCGTGGTCGAAGATGGACGCCCGCGATCGCGGCCGGCTGCTCTACAAGCTGGCCGACCTGATCGAGGCGAACATCGACGACCTCGCGGCGCTGGAGACCCTGGACAACGGCAAGCCGCTGAAGGAGGCCCGCCACGGCGACCTGCCGCTGGTGATCGACTGCCTGCGGTACTACGCCGGCTGGGCCGACAAGCTGACGGGCGACACGATCCCCGTCCGGGGCGACTACTTCTGCTACAGCCGTCGCGAGCCCGTCGGGGTGGTCGGCCAGATCATCCCCTGGAACTTCCCGATGCTGATGGTCGCGTGGAAGTGGGGCCCCGCCCTGGCCGCCGGCTGCACCATCGTCATGAAGCCGGCCGAGCAGACCCCGCTGACGGCCCTGCGCCTGGGCGAGCTGGCGATGGAGGCGGGCTTCCCCGCCGGCGTCATCAACCTCGTCCCCGGCTTCGGCCCCTCCGCCGGCGCCCCGCTGGTGGACCACGAGGGGGTCGACAAGATCGCCTTCACCGGCTCGACCGAGGTCGGCAAGACGATCATGAGGAACGCGGCGCGGACGCTCAAGCGGGTGACGCTGGAGCTGGGGGGCAAGAGCCCGAACATCGTCTTCGCCGACGCCGACCTCGACGCGGCCGTCGACGGCGCCATGCTCGGCCTGTTCCTCAACCAGGGCCAGGCCTGTTGCGCCGGCAGCCGCCTGCTGGTGCAGGACAAGGTCTACGACGCGATGGTCGAGCGCCTCGCCGACGCGGCGAGCAAGCGGAAGGTGGGCGACCCGTTCGCCCCCGACACCGACCAGGGCCCGCAGATCGACGACGACCAGTTCCGGAAGATCATGGGCTACATCGAGAAGGGCAAGGAGCAGGGCGCCCAGTGCGTGGCCGGCGGCGGCCGCGTGGGCGACAAGGGCTTCTTCATCCAGCCCACCGTCTTCGCCGACGTCCAGGACCACATGGACATCGCCGTCGACGAGATCTTCGGCCCCGTCATGCAGGTGCTGAAGTTCACCGAGGTCGAGGAGGTGGTCAAGCGCGCCAACACGACCGACTACGGCCTCGCCGCCGGCGTCTGGTCGCGCGACATCGGCAAGGCCCACGACCTCGCCGCCCGCCTCCGCGCCGGCACCGTCTGGATCAACTGCTACGACGTCTTCGACGCCGCCGCCCCCTTCGGCGGCTTCAAGTCCAGCGGCATCGGCCGCGAGCTGGGCCACCAGGCCCTGGAGAACTACACCGAGCACAAGACGGTGACCGTCTCGCTCAAGTGACGTAACCCGGCGCCAGGCCCCCGGCCCACCATGAGCGGCCCGCGAATCCCCCTCGGATCCGCGGGCCGCTTCCGCGCGCCGAGCGGGCGGTTGCGGGCGGTTTCACAGGGGTTGTACAATCGCCGGCATCCCTTGTCGCACGTCGTTCGGCCCGGCTACAGGACTACTCATGCCCTCGGCACCCTCGCCACGCTCTCGCCTCGTCCGGCTGTTCGGGCCGATCGTCCTCCTCGGTTTCGCCGCCCCGGCCTTCGGGGACATGCCGAAGGTGCCCGAGGGGTTCAAGATCCGGCTGGTGGCGGCGGTGCCGGCGGTGACCTACCCGAGCCAGGTGGCCACGGCGCCCGACGGCTCGCTGTTCGTGGGCGAGGATCCCATGGACCAGGTGGGGCCGGCGGATCAGCCCATCGACCGCGTCATCGTCTTCAAGCCGGGCTCGCCCGAGCCCGTCGTCTTCGCCGAGGGGTTCAACGCCATCTTCGGCATGCTCTGGCACGAGGGCGCCCTCTACGTCATGAACATGCCGAACCTGACCGTCCTCCGCGACACGGACGGCGACGGCAAGGCCGACGAGCGCGTCGAGCTGTTCACCGACCTGGGCGTCCCCGCCGGCTTCCCCAACATGCTGAACGACCACATCGTCTCCGGCCTCCAGGTCGGCATGGACGGTCGCCTGTACATATCGGTGGGCGACAAGGGCGTGCCGAAGGCCGTCGGGCCCGACGGCCGCGAGGTCCAGCTCCGCGGCGGCGGCGTCCTCCGCTGCCGGCCCGACGGCACCGAGCTTGAGGTCTACTCGTCAGGTACCCGCAACCACCTGGAGCCGAACCTCGACGCCCGCGACGACCTGTTCACCTACGACAACACCGACGACGGCCTGGGCTGGTGGACCCGCGTGGCGCACCACGTCGACGGCGGCTACTTCGGCTATCCCTACGACTACCACGACCGCCAGGACAAGCTCCTCCCCTTCATGGCCGACTACGGCGGCGGCTCCCCCTGCGGCGGCGTCGTCTACGAGGAGGACGCCTGGCCCGAGGAATACCGCGGCCGCGCCTTCTGGACCGAGTGGGGCAAGCGATCCGTCCGCGCCTTCCGCTTCAAGCCCAAGGGGGCGAGCTTCGAGATCGCCGACGTCGTCGACTTCATCGAGGCCGGCGACGTGGAGAACTTCCGGCCGCTCGACCTGGCCCTCTCCCACGACGGCCGGACGATGTACGTCGCCGATTGGTCGATGGGGGGCTGGGGCGAGAAGAAGGAGAACCTCGGCCGCGTCTACGCCGTCACCTACGACGGCCCCGCCGTCGAGCGTCGGCCTCGCGGCGCCGACTCCGACCCGATCCCCGCGCTGATCGCGTCGCTGGACCATCCCGCCCGCGCCGAACGCCTCCGCGCCCAGCGCGAGCTGATCCGCCGGGGCGAGCCGGCGCTCCACGCCGCGACGAAGGCCCTGGCCGATCCCGACACCCCGGAACTCGCCCGTCGCCACCTCGTCTGGACGGTCGCCGGGATCGCCCCGCGGTCGCCGGAAGGGGCCGAGCCGCTGACGGCGGCGCTCCGCGATCCCTCGGCCGACGTCCGCGCGCAGGCCGCGCGAGCGATCGGCCTGGACTTCGGCCCGTTCGACCCCGACGCCCTCGCCGCGCTCCTGGCCGACCTCGAGCCGACGGCGAGGCTCCAGGCCGTCATCGCGCTGGGGAGGATCGGCGCGCCGTCGGCCGTGGCGGCGATCACGCCGCTCGTCGCCGACCCGGACGCCTACCTGGCGTTCTCGGCGCGCGAGGCGCTGAGGCGCGTCGGCGACTGGGAGAAGGTCGCCGAGGGGCTGAAGGCGGCCGACCCGAAGATCCGCGCCGGCGTGCTGCTGGCGCTGGAAGGCGTCTACAGCGAGGGGGCCGCGAAGGCCCTGGCCGATTTCGCCGCCGGCGAGGGCGAGCCGGCCGAGCGGGCCGCGGCGGTGGCGAAGCTGGCGGCCGTGGCCCGGCGGGAGCCGCCGTGGGACGGCAAGTGGTGGGGGACGCAGCCGGCGAAGGGGAAGGCCCCCGCGAAGACCGTCGATTGGGACCACACCCCGATGGTGCTCGACGCCCTCCGCGCACGGCTCGACGACGCGGCGCCGGCCGTGCGAGTCGCGGCGGCGGGCGCGATCGCCGAGGCGCGCGACGAGGCGTCGAAGCCGGTCGTGCGTGAGAGGTTCGCGGCCGAGACCGATCCCGACGCCCGCGCCGCGCTGGCGCTGGCGATCGGCGCCCTGCGCGACCGCGACGCCATGCCCGACCTCGCCGCGACGATCCGCGATCCCGACGGCCCGGCCGTCGTCCGCGACGCCGCGCTCAAGGCGGTGGAGGCGATGGGGGGCCGCGAGGCGACGAGCCTGCTCGTGTCGGTCCTGGACGACCCCTCGCTGGGCGACGATCGCCGGCGGGACGTGGTCGCCGCGCTGGAGCGCGCGCCGGCCGACGCCGCGACGCCGGCCCTGGTCGCCGCGCTGGCGAACCCCGCCCCCTCGGTCCGCGAGGCGGCCGTCGCCGCGCTGGCCTCGGTCCTGGGCCGCGAGCGGGGCGAATCGGCGCCGGCGGACCGCGCCCCCTCGGTCCGCGAGGCGGCCGTCGGCGCGCTGGCCGCGGTCCTGGGCCGCGAGAGGGGGGACCGCCGCGAATCGGCCCTGGCCGCGATTCGCGGGCGCGTCGACGACCCGGCGGTCGAGGTCCGCAAGCGGGCCGTCGAGGCGCTCGGCAAGCTGGAGGACGCGGCGAGCGTCCCGGCGCTGATCGCCGCGGCCGGCCGCGACGACCTGCGGTTCGAGGCCGTCGAGGCCCTGGCCGTCTCTCCCGTCGCGGAGGCGATCCCGGTCTACGTCGCCGCGCTGGGGGAGAAGAACCCCGCGCTGCGGAAGCGGGCGGCCTCGGCCCTGGCGACGCTGAGGGAGCGATCGGTGCCGACGCTGGACCAGCTCGCCGCGCGTCACGAGCTGCCGACCGCCGCGCTGGCGGACCTGCGCGAGGCCTTCTCGATCGTCGCGCCGATCCGGTCGTGGCGGCTCGTCGGGCCGTTCGCTAAGGACGCCGCGCCGCCGTTCCCGCTCGACGGCCCCATCGACCCGACGGCCGAGTATCCGGGGCTGGGCGACGACCTGGCGGGCTGGCGCGAGTCCGAGGCGCGCGATCGCCGCGGCCGCGTGAACCTGGCCCGCGCGTACGGCACGGACGGCCAGCGGAGCGTCTTCGGCGTCGCCGACCTGGAGAGCCCGTCCGACCGCGCGGCGACCCTCGCGGTGGGCTCTGACGACACGCTGACCGTCTGGGTCAACGGCGAGCGGGTCTTCGACTTCCAGGGGGGGCGGAGCTTCGACCCCGAATCCGACCGCGTCGACGTGAAATTGCGCAAGGGCGCGAATCGGATCGTGATCCGATGCGGCAACAACGGCGGGCCGTGGGACTTCTCCGTCGCCGCGTCCGGCCCGGCCGATTACGCCTTCCTGGAGGCCCCCGCGGCCGGCTCGTTCGACCCCGAGGCGTACCGCGCGGCGGCGATGGCGGGGGGCGGCGACGCGGCGAGGGGCGAGGCCCTGTTCCGCGACCTGAACGGCCTGGCGTGCGCGAAGTGCCACGCCGTCGCCCCCGGCGGCCCGACGGTCGGCCCGGAGCTGTCCAGCGTGGGCGCCAAGTACCCGCGCGACGAGATCGTCACGTCGGTCCTGTTCCCCTCGGAGAAGATCAGCAGCGGCTACGAGACCGTCGTCCTGGCGACCGACGACGGCCGGGTCTTCTCCGGCGTCCTCAAGGCCGAGACCCCCGAGGCGATCGAACTCCAGGACGCCGACGCCAAGCTGATCCGCGTCCCCGCCGAGGAAGTCGAGGAGCGCCGTCGCGGCGACGTCTCCATCATGCCCGCCGGCCTCGCCGAGGGCATCCGCCCGGCCGACTTCGCCGACCTGATCGCCTACCTGGAAAGCCTGAAGGACGCCCCGCCGGCCCCCGCCTCCGGGCGGTGAGGCGGGGGTCGCCCGGCTTGTTCCGAGTCGACGACGCCGTCGCTCAGGCGAACAGCTCGTCGACCGGCTGGCCGCCTTCGACGATCCGCATGGGGCGGCCGATGGCGGTCTGGTACTCCTTGCGGGCGTCGATGTCGAGCGACTTGCAGACGGTGGACATGAGGTCGAGGACCGTGACGGGGCGGTCCTTGACCTCCGTGCCGTCGGCGCTGGAGGCCCCGACGACCTGGCCGCCGCGGACGCCGCCGCCGGCCAGGGCGACGTTGAAGACGCGGGGGAAGTGGTCGCGGCCGGCGGTCGCGTTGACCTTCGGCGTGCGGCCGAACTCGCCCATCCAGACGATCAGCGTCCGTTCGAGCATCCCGCGCGACTTGAGATCGTGGATCAGCGCCGCGAACCCCGGCGCGACCTCGCCGGCGAGCTTGCCGACGCGCTCGTTGTTCTGCGCGTGGGTGTCCCAGCCGCCGCGGCGGACCTCCACGAACGTCACGCCGGCCTCCACCAGCCGGCGGGCCAGCAGGCATCCCTGGCCGAACGGCGTTCGCCCGTAGGCGTCGCGGACCACCTCGGGCTCCCGGTCCAGGTCGAACGCGTCCATCCGGGGCGACAGGACCATCCGGGACGTCTGCCGGTACAGCGCCCGGTGGTCGCGGACGCGGTCGGAGCCGCCGGCGCGCTCGAAGCCCGCCTTCTCCAGCCGGTCCAGCAGGCCGAGCCGGCGTTCGAAGCGGCCGGCCGGCACGCGGGCCTGGGCGTTGTCGGGCGGGCGCTGGACGTTGGGGATTGTGAACGGTTCGTGGGCCGCCCCCAGGTAGCCGGCGCCGTGGGTGGCCCCGCCGATCGCCACCATGTGTGGCAGGTCGAACGACGGATCCCCCAGCTCGGCCGCGGCGACGCAGCCGATGTTAGGGTGCCGCAGCGTGGCCGTGGGGACGTAGCCGGTGTGGAGCTGATAGTCGGCCCGCTGGTGGTTCCCCTCCCTGTTGGTCATCGACCGGATCAGGGCGATGTCGCCCATCGACCCGGCCAGCGCCTCCCAACCCTGGGCGATCGAGATGCCCGGGACGGACGTCTCGATCGCCTCGGTGCCGCCGCCGTTCTCCACCCCCGGCTTGGGGTCGAAGGTCTCGAGCTGGCTGGGGCCGCCGGCCATCCAGAGCAGGATGCAGGCGCGCCGCTGCTGGCGCATCTCGTCGGCGCGGAGGGCCAGGAGGTCGGACAGGCCGAGCGGCGCGACGCCCCCCGCGACCATCCCCGCCGCTCCCATCCCCATCGCCCGCAGGAACCCGCGCCGGCCCACGACCCCGCGGCGGTCCATCGCCACCTGAACGATGCTCGATTCGGTCCTCATGTCTCGTCCGCTCCCTTGCCGTTGTCGTCGCCGATGGGTTCAGAAGCGGCCGGTCATCGCCGCGACAGGAACTCGGTGGAGTTGATCAGGCTCCAGTAGACGTCCTCGAACGCTTCCTTCCGGTCGTCGGCCCCGGCCAGGTAGTCGCCGACGACCTCGCGCTCCTTGGGGTTGGGCTTGCGCGAGAGGACCAGCATGTAGAGCGAGTCCAGGGCCTCGCGATCGTCGGCCGACTCCGCCAGGATCCGGTTCAGCGGCGTCCCGGGGCGGGCCTGGGTCCGGGCGTGGACGATCGGGGCGTTCATCAGGAAGAGGGCCTGGGGGATGGTCCCCATCACGTCCTCCGGCAGCAGCGACGGATCCACGCCGAACAGCTTGCCGAACGGCTGTCGCAGCGCGGCGGTCTGGCGCATCCGACGCTCGGCCGCCTCCGCGGCCTGCTTCGCCTGCTTCTCCTCCTTCGGCCCCCCGGCGGAGGTCCGCACGACGTTCCGGGGCGCGGCCGAATCGGCGTCCGGCCTCGGCAGGTCGAGCGCCTGCGCCAGCGCCTCGAAGATCTGGTCGGCCCGGAGCCGACTGGGGCAGACGGCGGCCATCCGGGCCAGGCCGGCGGGGGACGAGGTCGATTTCGCCCGGCGCTGGTACGCCTCGGTGTTCAGCAGCGTCCGGAACAGCCAGCGGACGTCGTAGCCGCCTTCGCGCCACTGGTCGGCCAGGGGGAACAGGATCTCCTCGCCGTCGACCGGGCGCTCGGGGCCGATGTCGTCGACCATCTCGTAGAAGCCCTCGCCCATCAGGACCGACCAGATCCGGTTGACGTAGGCGCGGGCGAACCAGGGGCCGTCCTGGCCGGTGATGTACGAGGCGGCCAGCTCGCGGAGCTGCGCGGGGGTCAGGCCGTCGGGGATCGGCTGCGACTCGGCGGACGCGAACAGGTATTTCGGCCTCACCGGGATCGTCTTCGCCGGGTCGGCCAGGTCGGCCATGGTGTAGCGGGCGCGGGCGTTCTGGGTCACGGCGAACGCGGCGCGGACCCCGGGCGCGGGCTCGACCACGCGCCGCACCCGGGCGCCGGCGAAGAACGCGGCCAGCTCGTGGAACTGCTCGCGCTTCCACGAGTCGGACTTGTGGTCGTGGCACTCGGCGCACTGGATCTGCACGCCGAGGAACACGCGCGAGGCCTCCCCCGCGAGCTGCACGGGCGACCCGGCGTGCGCGGCGGTCAGGTTGGCCGCGCCGTTCTCGTCGGTGCGCCCCTCGGCCCGGATCATCTCGGCGACGATCTCGTCCCAGGGGCGGTCGCGGTCGAATTGCTCGGCGAGCCAGCCTTCCATCACGTCGTAGCGGACCTGCTGGGCGTTCGCGTTGGAGGCGCGGAACTGGATCACCTCGCGCCAGTAGCGCGACCAGTTGCGCCCGTATTCCGGGCTCGCTAATAGTTCGTCGATCAGCCTCGCCCGCTTGTCCTCCCGCTTGTCGGCCACGAACTCGCGGAGCCGATCGGGCGTGGGGGGGACGCCGACGAGGTCCAGGTGGACGCGGCGCGCGAACTCGGCGTCGCCGGTGATGGGGGCGGGCTTCACGTCGGGGTGGACCTTCGCCAGCCGCGCGGACACCAGCGCGTCGATGTCCGCCGGGGTCATCGTCGGGGCGACGACCGTCTTCGCGGGCCGCTTCGGCGGCTGGGGCGGCTTCCTGGCGGCCTTCTTCGCGGCGGCCTGCTTCGCCTTCGCCTTCGGCTCGACCTTGGCTTTAGCGTTCGCCTCGGGCGGCTCGGGCTTCGGCTTCGCCGGCTCCTGGCCCGACGCGAAGGTCGCGCCGCCCATGAATCCCAGGGCGATCAGCAGGACGAACTTCCGTCCCGGATGGAAGGTGCCGTCTTGCATGGCGGCCGGTCCCCCTCTTGAGGAAAGGCGACGATGGCGCGACTCGGCGCGCGTCTCTCCGACGAATATTCAACACCAGCATAGGGCGGATGGTGTCGCGGCGGGAGGAAATTTTCCGCGAGAGGGGTGAGGCGTCAGATGACCGTGATCAGCAGCGAGGTGAATACGACGAGGCTGACGATAGCAAGCATGCCGGCGGGCATGAAGCGCAGGCTGAAGGCGACGAAGCGGTAGTTGAAAAAGAACATCAGCCCCAGGGCGATGGTCGTCGCGGCCCAGAGGCCGTGCAGCGGGTTGACCAGCAGCGAGTAGAGCAAGGCGGCGACGCAGAGGATCGCGCTCGCGACCCCCGCGATGAGCGAGGCGCGGCTGCCCACTCGGTAATAGCCGATCGCGCCGCCGACGGCCAGGAAGATGGCGTACACGGCGAGGACGATCTGGGCGAAGGTGTAGGTGAACATGGCGCGTCCGGTCGGCTCGTCGTGGACCCGAACCGCCTCCCCCCGACGGAGGGGGAGGGCTTCGGGGGATTTCCCAGCATCCGGCGCGCCGCGGGCGCTCAGTCGGCGACGTCGACCCAGCCGCGCGCCTTGGCGGACTCGGCGATGGCCTCGCAGACGCGGACCTCGCGGTCGCCGTCGGCGAAGGTGGGGAAGTTGGGCGTCCCCTGGCAGCCGCCGGTGATGTAGGTGTAGAACGCCAGGTCGAGCTGCTTGAAGGCGTCGGGGAAGCCCTCGGCGTGGCCGCCGGGGTAGTGGCTGAACTCGCCGGCCTGGGCGCTCAGGATGGACGGGTCGCGGTTCATGAGCTGGTTGGGCCCGCCGCGGCGCCCCAGCCAGAGCAGCTCGGGGGACTCGCTGTCCCAGACCATGGAGCCCTCGGTCCCGCAGATCTCCAGGAACAGGCGGTTCTTGCGCCCGCCGTGCATCTGGTTGACGTGGTAGACGCCGCGGGCGCCGTCGGACAGGTGGAGCATCACCGCGCCGTAGTCCTCGGTGGTGATCTTCACCGGCTCGGTGGCCTTCTTGGCGGCGTTGGGGCCGGAGTAGGTCTCGGCGCCGCCGATGGGGCGGTTGCGGTGCTCGTGGAAGGTCGCCAGGTCGGCGTTGACCTTCTCGATGTGCTTGCCGGTGATGAACTGCGCCAGGTCCATCCAGTGGGTGCCGATGTCGGCGATGGCCCGCAGGTTGGTGTGGCCGTCGGGCTCCACCCGCCAGTTGTAGTCGTCGGCCATCAGCAGCCAGTCCTGGGTGTACGACCCGGTGACCGTCAGGATCCGGCCGAGCGCCCCGCTGGCGACGCGCTGGCGCATCTCCTGGGCCAGCGGGTAGAACCGCAGGTTGTAGTTCACGCCGGCGGCCTGCTTCGGGCGGCTCGCGGCCAGCTTCGTCAGCTCGGCCGACTCCTTCGAGCTGACGGCCAGCGGCTTCTCGCACAGGACGTGCTTGCCGGCCTCCAGCGCCGCCTTCGCGTGCTTGTAGTGGATGTCGTTGGGGGAGGCCAGGTGGACCGCGCCCACCTCGGGGTCGGCCAGCACTTCCTCGATGGTGTTGTACACCTTCGGGATGCCCATGCGCTCGGCCTGGGGGCGGGCCTTCTCGGGGGTGATGTCCAGCAGGCCGACCACCTGCGCGCCGATCCGCCGCAGGGCCTCGGCGTGGACCGGGCCGATGAAGCCGCCGCCGACCAGGGCGACCTTGGGGAGGTTGGTGAGGACGTGGGGAGCGCCCATCTTGGGGTCTTCCTTATATCTCGCGGTTCGCGGGCTCTTGTCGGGAGGGGGACGCCGGCCTTACTTGACCTCGTCGACGGCGACGGGCCGGCGCTCGACGGCGGCGATCATGGAGGCTTCCAGGACGCGCTGGGTCTGATAGGCGTCCTCGAAGTCGGGCAGGGGGACGACCGGCTCCTGGCCCCCCAGGACGCGGAGGATGTCGTACGCCTGGTTGGTGAAGCCGTGCTCGTAGCCGATGACGTGGGCGTCGGGCCACCAGTTCTCGGCGTAGGGGTGGTCGCCGCCGTGGGTGCACATGATGGTGGTCCAGCCCTGCACGGCGCGGGGGCGGGTGGCGTCGTAGTACTGGAGCTCGTTCATGCGCTCGAAGTCGAACTTCAGCGCCCCCTTGGAGCCGTTGATCTCGAAGCCGTTGCGGTTCTGGTTGCCGGTGGCCTGGCGGGCGGCCTCGAACGAGGCGACGCCCCCGCCGGAGAGCCGAGAGAGGACCAGGATGCAGTCGTCCACCGTGACCGGCCCGGTCTGCTCCGACCCGCCGACCCCCGCGGCGATGCCGCCGGCGGTGGGGCCGGTCATGAGCTTGCGCTCCTTGACGAAGGTCTCGGCGATCGCGCCGGCGACCTCGGTGACCTCCTGGCCGGTGACGAAGCGGACCATGTCGATGATGTGGGCGTTGAGGTCGCCGTTGGCCCCGGTCCCGGAGCCTTCCTTCTGGAACCGCCAGATCAGCGGGATGGACTCGTCGGCCCAGTCTTGCAGGTAGAACGCGCGCGCGTGGCGGATCGTGCCGATCGCCCCGTCCTTCACCAGCTTGTAGGCCATGGCGACGGCCGGGCAGCGGCGGTAGTTGTACCAGACGAACGTCTTCTTGCCCGAATCCTTGGCCGCGGCGACCATCTTCCGGGCCTCGTCGATCGTCCGCGCGATCGGCTTCTCGCAGGCGACGTGCTTGCCCGCCGCCAGCGCCGCCAGCGCGACCTCGGCGTGCATGTTGTTCGGGGTGACGACGTCCACCAGGTCGACCTCGGGGCAGGCGACGGTCGCCTTCCAGTCGGTCGAGGAATGCTTCCAGCCCCACACCCTGGCGAACTCGGCGGCGGCCTCGGCGTTGCGCCCGAAGACCGAGTGCATCACCGGCGCGACCGGCGGCTTGAAGAACCGGGGGATCTGGGACCAGGCGTTCGAATGCGTTCGCCCCATGAAGCCCTGGCCGATCATGGCCACTCTGACATCTGCCATGGAACACCCTTTGTCGACGAGCGGGAAGAGGACCGGCCGGACAGACCGCGCGGAGGGACGTCGGCGACGACGCAGGCCAATATAGCCGTGCCCGAAACCCCGTCCAAGGCCCGACCGCCCCGACCCGACGCCCCGGCGACCCTCTGCTGGTCGGGGGAGTTGGCACCATCCGGCGCCGCTCGTCCGCCGATCCCCCGCCGTCGTCACGCCGGCTTCCCAGGTCGCCACGCTTCCGAGCGGACGGGCCTCGGCCGGACGAATTCAGCCACCCCCCTGGACGGCCCCGACCTGGCCGGATCGATGGCCGCCCTCCACGGGACGCGCGAGGAGGGCGGAGACATGAACCGACACCGGGCCTCGCCCGTCGGGCCTCGCCTGGCCCCGCCACGGAGCCGGACCCGCGGAGCTTCCCGACATTCCTGGCCGAGCCCGAATTCCGGTACAATCGAGGCGACGAGCCTCCTCCTGGGCGGGCTCCACAGAGTTGAACAAGCTTTACGGACCGATACCCGCCAGGGCCTCCCGCCCTGGAAAATCCCCGGTCGCCAGCATAAGGGCACGATTCGCATGGGACGAATCTTCGAGAAGCGCAAGGCGTCGATCTTCAAGACCTCAGCCCAGAAATCCAAGCTTTTTTCCAAGTATGGAAGACAGTTGTACATGGCGGCCAAGAACGGAGTGCCCGACCCGGATGCCAATCCGGCCTTGCGTGCACTCGTCGAGAAGGCCAAGCGCGACAACGTGGCCAGCCACGTGATCGACAAGGCGATCCAGAAGGCCGCCGGGGCGGGGGGCGAGGATTTCCAGCCCGCGCGCTACGAGGGGTTCGGCCCGGGCGGCTCCTTGCTCATCGTCGATTGCCTGACCGACAACAATACTCGCACCATCTCCGACGTCCGCAATTGCTTCGGCAAGACGGGGTCCAAGCTGGCGGCCAATGGATCCGTCGTCATGTCCTTCGACCACCTGGCGGTCTTCTCCTTCGCCGGCGACGACGAGGAGAAGGTGATCGAGGCCCTGTTCGCGGGAGACGTCGCCGTCGAGGACGTCGAGTGCAAGGATGGGTCCATCACGATCTTCGCCCCCCCCGCCGAGTTCTACAAAGCGAAGATGGCCCTGCTAGAGGCGTTCCCCGGCCTCGATTTCGAGGTCCAGGTGATCACTTTCCTCCCGCAGTCGAGCAAGACTCTCGGCGCGGACGACCTGGTCGTCTTCGAGAAGCTGCTGGGCATGCTCCACGATTGCGACGACGTGCAGGAGATCTACCACAACGTCGAGCTTCCGGGCGAGGACGCGCCCTGATAGAGCCGTCTCGCCGCGTGGCGACCCAAGGGCCGGCGCGCACTTATTGGCTGACGCGATCCGCCGCTCATTCCAACGGGATGCCTCCGCGGGACGTCACTCAGGTGGACACGATGGCCGCCCCCACGTGACGCCCGAGAGGGCAGAAATATCAACTGGTACCGAGGATCTGCAATACGCTTATGGGGGGCGCATCGTGGCGGATGGGTGGTTTGGTCCAGGGGGGAGAGCCATGTTGTCTTCCGACGGTAATCCCCCGATTGACACCTTGTGTGAGAACGTGTGGTATGCCGTTTACTTACGATGGGCCCGAAGGTGAGTCAGTCTTTCGTACCTTCCTCCACGGTCTGGTCGCGGCCCCAGGGGTGCCTGTCGAGGAAGCGGTCGCGACCCTCCTCTCGCCGATACGTGAAAAGCTGGACGAACTTGAAAGTCTTCATGATTTCCAGCAAGGCATCCTCTTCGGTGCCTTACTCGTGGAGTACACCTTGGACCAGATGCTCAAGGGCCTGATGCCCGGGTTTGATCAGGTAAAGCACCTTAGTTTCTCGGTAAAAATCAAGATTGCGCGAGCGTTGTCGATCTGCCCGCGTAGGATCTTGGAGGCTGCGGATTCGATTGGAATTGCAAGGAATAAGATCGCGCACAACCTGGGGTACCGCTCCTACACCGACCTGCCCACGGAAATTAGAAACAAGGTTGAGCACGGGAGAAGGGGGTTCTACGACCCTCCCACATCCGCCCCCGTGGAGGAGGGCCTCAATCAGTTCATCTTTCTGGCGATGTTCACCGCCAGTGCCTTGCTCGTATACGCCAATCACTCGCGGCATCTTCGTGACGCGATCGAAGAACACGGTTTCATCCCCGCTCTGCTGGCGAAGGCTCATCCGCAGGGCGATTGCGCCACGATGGGTGATTTGCGAAGCTCTTGACGATCGGCGTTCGTGGACTGGGCGGGGGCTCGGTTGCGGGAGGCCGACGGCCAAGGTCTTCAATCATGTCGCAGCCGCCTCCCGAGCCCGATCTCGGGTCTCCGTCGATCCGCCTTCAAGACCACTTCGCCAGCCTGACCGACCCGCGTCGTCGCAAGGTGACGTATCCGCTGGTGAACGTCGTGACCATCGCGGTCTGCGCCGTGATCTGCGGGGCCGACGACTTCGTCGCCATCGCGACCTGGGGGCGGCTGAAGCGGGACTGGTTGGAGACGATCCTCGACCTGGAGGCCGGCGTCCCGTCGCACGACCGATTCAACGCGATCTTCCAGGCCCTCGACCCCGGGGCTTTCGAGAAGTGCCTCCTGGGCTGGATCGCCGAGCTTCACGAGACGACCGCGGGCCAGGTCGTGGCGATCGACGGCAAGACCTTGCGGGGGAGTTTCGACAAGGCGTCGGGCGAGTCGGCGATCCACATGGTGTCGGCGTGGGCGACGGCGAATCGACTGAGTCTCGGGCAAATCGTCGCCGATGCTAAATCGAACGAGATCACGGCGATCCCGGCGTTGCTGAAGCTGCTGGAGTTGAAAGGCTGCCTGGTGACGATCGACGCGATGGGCTGCCAGACGGCGATCGCCGAGGCGATCCTGGCCCGCGAGGCCGACTACGTGCTGGCGGTGAAGGACAACCAGCCGACGCTGCATCGGGCGATCGAGGACTTCTTCACGAGTCGCATGGAAGACGATTTCGCGCAAGTCGCGGCGGGCCGGTTCGAGACGAAGGAGAAGGGCCGCGGCCGCGTCGAACACCGGGCCTACTACATCTGCGACGCCCCGGCCGACCTGGCCGACCGCGGGCGTTGGAAGGGCCTGGCGGCGATCGGCGCGGCGATCAACATCACGACCCGCGACGGCAAGCAGACCGACGCCGTGCGCTACTACATCCTCAGCCGCCGCCTGGAGGCGAGAGAGTTCGCCGACGCGGTCCGCTCGCACTGGGGCATCGAGAATTCGCTGCACTGGCAACTCGACGTCACATTCGGCGAGGACGCCTGCCGCGTGCGTCACGGGTTCGCCAGCGCCAACCTGAGCGTCGTGCGCCGCGCCGCCTTGGGCCTGCTCAAGAACGAGACCTCCGAGAGGATCGGCGTGCAAAACAAACGCCTCGCCGCCGCGTGCAATACCCGCTACATGGAGAAAGTGCTCACCGGATCATGATTTATGGTGCAATCGCCCTGGGCTCATCCGCCGGCGGGGCCTGCGGCCTGAGGCTGCCATTAGCCGCCTCACGCCGATTGATAGCGCGTAAGGAAACCCGGTGTCAGTACGAGTTTTCGCTCCACCGAAGCGCGGCCTGGATTCTGGTTAGGAAGATTGGTGCCGAGTCTGGTTGGTTCTCCCTCTCCCTCGGGACCGCCTAGGCTCTGTCTGATGGGCTGACTCATGCCGTCAGCAGTCGCAAGTATCGCTGCACCATGGCCCATTGCACCGTGGCCAGGTAATTGACGGCCAGCTTGTCGAAGCGTGTCGCCACCGCCCGGCACTCCTTCAACCAG
>NZ_JBBCIR010000106.1:0-33843 GCF_037189885.1 Paludisphaera sp. | reverse complement strand
CCCGCGCCACATCGAGCCCTTGGCCGACCCTTGTCCGGCTTCGGCTACCTTCCACCACGACGGGAGAAGGGACGCTCGTTCCCACGCTCGCGGGACCAGAAAGCCACTTCGAAAACGACGAACGAACCCAAACGCCAAACGTTGTAAATTCTTTGGCGTGAACGACTTGTCCGCAAGATGGCTCGGCCCTGGGCGCGCGAACGAAGCCAAACGGAGCCAGCGCCTTCAGGGCCTGGAACGGTCCGGGAAGGGGGCGGGGAGGCGGAAGACGGTCGACTGTTCGACGGGCTCGAAATCGAGGCATTCGTAGAGCGCGAGGGCCGGCTCGTTGTCGACCTGCGTCTGGACCTCGACCGTGGCGAAGCCGCGTTCGCGGGCGGAGCGGAGGATGTCGGCCAGGAGGTGGCGGGCGTAGCCCTTGCGACGGTGGGCGGGGTCGACCTCGACCGCGAAGACGCCGAGGCGGGGGCGGCCGTCGGAGCGGCCGAACCACGACATGTCCCACGTCCGGGCCGAGGCGACCTCCAGGTCGCCGTCGCGGAGCCGGAGGCTCGCCCGCGCCGGGTGGAAGGCGTCGAGCGCGAGTCCCTCCCACCAGGAGGCCGGCCGGGGGTCTTCCTCCGTCGCGACCTCGACCTGACGCCGGAGCAGCACCCCCCGGGGCTCGCGCGGGTCGGGCCGCGCCAGGTCGAAATGGAGGTGGACCGCCGTGCCGGTCGGCTCGTACCCCAGCGACGTGAGGGCCGACGAGAACTGATGGTGGCTCGACGGCACCCCCGCCGCCTCGCTGCCGCCGTGGATCCCCCAGTAGAACGGGTTCAGCGGGCGGCTCCCCCCGCCGTAGAGCACCTGGGCCCCGCGCCGGCGGAGGTAGCGTTCGGCCTCCACCACCAGGCCCATGCCAAGTTCATGCTCCCCCTCGCCCGGCTCGACGGCCAGCATCGCCACCACGCCCATCGAGGGATCGAGCCGGGGGCGAGGGTCGGCGTCGATGTCCGCGGGGCCGAACCCGGCGTGGACGAACCCCGCCGGTCGGCCGTCGCGCTCGGCGACGATCAGGCCCTCACGATCGAAGATGATGGAGTTGAAGGCGCTGTCGTCCAGCTCGTGGGCGCGCAGGGGGACCGCCGCGACGGCCCCGGGGACGGCGGCGTTCCAGAGCCTCGCGAGGGCGGGCGGGTCGTCGTTATGGAAGGGTCGATAGTAGATCACCGGCCGGTTCGCGAAGGGTGCGGGGGATGTGGTTCAGGATTCGGGGACGAGCACCAGCACCTCGTCCCCCTCGATCTTGACCTCGAAGACGTCGACCTTGAGCCTCGGGCCCATCGGGGTGTCCCCCGTCTGGACGTTGAACTCCCACCCGTGCCACGGGCAGGCGACCATGCAGCCGTCAAGCTCCCCTTCCGCCAGCGGGCCCCCCTGGTGGGGGCAGAAGCCGTCGATGCAGCTGATCCGGCCGTCCACGTTGAACAGGGCGTAGATGCGGCCCTCGTGCTCGACCTCCTTGGCGCCTCCCGCGGGCAACTCGCCCAGGGTGGCCATCTTCACGAACTTCGACATCGAGACGAATCCTTGATCGCGGCGGGTCGCCGCCGAGGCTAGAGGCTGATACGGGGAAGAAGGCCCGGCGCGTCGGGCCATTTCAGGGAGGGGGCGGGGCCGGCGTGGTCGATCGGAAGGCGGAGGCGGGCGTCGATCGCCCGACCTTGCCGCCGCAGCCGTAGATGGAGCACCAGCCGACGAACTCCCAGCAGTCGCGATGGTGGGGCGCCCCGCACGTGTCGCAGATCGTCGCCTGGCCCTCGACGACGGCCTCGCCGCAGACCTTGCAGACGGGGGGGCCCTCGTCGGGGTCCGGCCCCCCGTCCCCTTCCAGGACGGTGACCCCCTCGCTGATCCGCCGCCGGACCCCGGCCCGCAGCCCCTCGTGGACGGCCAGCGTCTCGGCGACCGCCGTGAAGAGGGCCTCGGGGTCGTTGCTCAGGTCGCGGTCGATCTGGACCAGGAGACGCTCCGGGCTGATCGCCAGCGACAGCCCGCCGGGGCGCACCAGGCGCTGGAGGCCGTGGATGGACCAGCGGACGCCGGGCCCGAGGAAATCCCGGGCCATGTCCGCGTCGTTGGCCCGGACGACGAAGGCGTTGTCGAATTCGCGGTCCCCCACCGCGACCGGCTCCGTGCCCCGGACGAGCTGCCGCAGTCGCGGGGAACCGACCGGGAGCATGTCGAGCCGGAACGGGATCCCCCGGCGGAAGCGGACGACGATCCTCGTGCTGAGGACCCCCGAGCCCCGGGCCGGGGCCGGCGCGAGGCCCACGCGCACCAGGTCCTCCCCCTGGGGGAAGCTGACGATGGGCGAGTCGGCCAGCCCGCGCGTCTCGTACCGGCCGCGATGCCGGGCCGCCAGGCGGCGGAACGCCAGGTACCGCGAGCCCGTGGCCCATGCCACGGCCTTCGCGATCAGCCGCAGCGACCCGTACGCCATCAGCGCGAGGAATGCGAAGCCCAGCAGGCTCATGCTCGGTCGTCCTCGACGGCTTTGGGGGAGATGGCCAGCTCGCGCGACTCATCCTATCTTAAAGTTGCGCCGGCCGGGACGGCAACGTCATCCCCCGCCCCCATGAGGGCCGACGGCCAGCGTCGCGACGTGTCCGGGCCTGGGGGTCGCCTCCCAGAGCCGCCACCCGAGCACCTCCGGCATCGGCAGGCAGGGTCGGAAGCTCTCGCCGGGAGGGGCGAGCCCGAACAAGGTCTCGAACTCCGTCGCCAGCCCGGCGAGCCCCACCCCCTGGGCCTTCACGACGGCCTCCTTGCGGGTCCATCCCCGTATGAACGCCTCCGCCTGGTCCGCCTCGGCGAGCTTGCGGAACTCGGCCACCTCCGCCGCCGTGAAGTAGGATTCCACGATCCGCGCCGCCTGCTGGATCGGCCGGACCCGCTCCACGTCGACCCCCAGCTCCCGGTCCCACGCCACGGCGATCAGGGCCAGCTCGTCCGAGTGCGTGACGTTGAACCGCCACCGCGAGCCCCCCGGCTGGACGAGGATTGGCTTCCCCCCCGGACCCACGCGGAACGCCACCTCGGCCGCCGTCGCCCCCAGCAGCCCCCCCAGCAGCGACCGCAGCGCGCCGCGGCATCGCACGAACCGGCGGCCGTCGCGCGGCCTCACCAGCCGCTCGGCGCGGGCGCGTTCCTCGGCGTCGAGGTCGGCCCACTCGGCCAGGCGTCGGAAGTCGTCCCCCTCGGGCCCGGCCGACAGGTCGACGCGGAACACGCGGATCTCGCCCCGTCCCGGCGGCGAGGCGGTCGCGAGGTGGTCGGTCAGCGCGGGGGCGAGGTCGTCCGGCATGGCGTCCCCAGGGTCGGCGGCGGTCGGGATTCGTCCGGCCCCCCCTTGTACCAAAAGCCCACGATGGTATTCAGTGGAGAACGCCCGGCCGACCGAACCGACCCCCTTCCCCCACGAGGATTTTCATGAAGCGGATCACACCGAAGCTCGGCATCCTGGGGATGGTCGCCGGCCTGACGCTCGGCGTCGCCGTCGCGCAGGAGCCGACCCCGGGGAAGGTGGACCCCAAGATCAACGAGCAGTTCCACAAGAAGGGGGCGGCCCGGGGCTTCATCGAGCGGTTCGAATCCCACGACCGCGAGGTCTTCGCCAGGCGCGGCGAGATCGTCGACGCCCTCCAGATCGAGCCCGGCATGAGCGTGGCCGACGTTGGCGCCGGCTCGGGCCTGTTCACCCGGCTCTTCGCCGAGCGGGTGGGCCCCGAGGGGAAGGTCTTCGCCGTCGACGTCTCCCGCGAGTTCCTGGAGCACATCGCCAGGGACGCCGAGAAGCGCCGGCTCAAGCAGGTGGAGACCGTGGAAGGCTCGCAGGACTCGACGAACCTGGAGCCGGCCTCGGTGGACCTCGTCTTCCTCAGCGACGTCTACCACCACTTCGAGGATCACGAGGCGATGCTCGACTCGATCAAGCGCGCCCTCAAGCCCGGCGGGACGCTGATCCTGATCGAGTTCGACCGGGTCGAGGGCAAGAGCAGCGACTTCGTGCTCAAGCACATCCGCGCCGACCAAGACCAGTTCCGCAAGGAGATCGAGGCCGCGGGCTTCGAGCCGGCCGAGGGCCCGGAGCCCGAGCTGAGGGAGAACTTCTTCGCCCGCTTCCGCAAGCCGGCCGGCGACGCGCGGTGAGGTCAGGCGACCTCGTCGGGGTCGGCGAAGCCGCCGGACCGGCGCAGGTCGTTCCAGACCTCCACGAACGCCTGGGTCTCGGCGTCGCGCCAGGAGAGGCCGTGGTCCTCAAGCTCGTTCGCCCGGCGGCCCCAGCGCTCGCGGGATTCGAGCGACCACGCGGCCACCACGCTCCGATACGCCAGCGGGTGGAAGACCGGCGGCGGCGGGGTACGGTCGGGCTTGGCCGGCGCCTTCGCCGGGGCGGCCTTCCTCGGGCGACGGTAGCGGACCGCCGGCGGGCCTTCCGTCACCACCCCGGGGGCCTCCGCCGTCGGGTCGATGGCCGGGAGCGCCGGCTGGCGCTGGGCGCCACGGCGTCGGGGCGCGGTGGCGGGTCGGTGCGGGACGCTCGTTTCGATCATCGGCTTCGCCTCCCTTCCGGTGTCGCGGCCGGTCGTTCTTGACCCCCTCGGCGTTCCCTCGCCTGCCCCATATTCTACAGGCCTTCGGGTTACGGTTCAAGCGTTCACTGGTGGAAATTTCGGCCGGCGATGGAAGTCCGCCCGGCGCTCATGACGAACGGTGGAGAGAGCATGTCGGCAACCGACGAGCGGGCGGCGATGGACGGGTCGAGCGACGGCGGGGCCGCGGCCTCCGCGATGCCGGCGGAGTTCGGGGTCTGGATGGCGGTGTTCGTGGTCGTCGCGAGCATGGTCGGGACGGGGGTCCTGACGACCTCCGGGTACACGATGTACCTGGTGGGCAGCAACTCCTGGATGCTGGCCCTCTGGGCCGTGGGCGCCCTGATCGCGATCTGCGGCGCCCTGACGCTGGCCGAGCTTTCGGCCGCCCTGCCCCGCACCGGCGGCGATTACGTCTATCTGTACGAGGCGTATGGGCCGCTGGCCGCGTTCATGTCGGGCTGGGTGTCGTTCCTGATGGGCTTCTCCGGCCCCAGCGCCACGGCGGCCTACGGCGCGGCGAAGTATGTCCTGGCGCCGATGCGTCTCTCCGGGGACGCGGCGATGTACGCCGAGCGAGGGCTGGCGACGGTCGCGATCCTGATCTTCGCGGCGATCCACGTCTCGGGCCGGCGTCGGACCTCGCTGGTGCAGGGCTGGACCACCGGGCTGAAGGTTGCCTTGCTGCTAGTTTTGATCGTCGCGGGGCTGTCCGTCGGCTGGCGGAACACGGAGAACCTGGACGACTTCGGCCCGGTCGACATGGGCCTGGCGAAGACGATGCTCTTTTCGCTGGTCTTCATCTACTACGCCTACACCGGCTGGAATGGGGCGTCATACCTGGCGGGGGAGATCCGCGAGCCGCAGAAGGTCTTGCCGAAGGCCATCCTGTGCGGGACGGCGATCGTCGCCCTGCTATACCTGGCGGTGAACCTGGTCTACGGCCTGGCCCTCTCCGCGGCCGACGTCAAGGCGATCGTGGACGACCCGGCCAACACGAAGGGCCTGGACGCGGTGGCGCCGATCGCCGAGATCGCCACGCGGCGGCTGTTCGGCTCGAGCTGGTCCGACCCGCTCAGCGTGGCGATCGGCCTGATGATGCTCTCGTCCTTGAGCGTCTACCTGCTTCTCGGCCCGCGCGTCATCTTCGCGATGGCGAAGGAGGGCCAGTTCCCGGCCGTCGCCGCGAGGCTTCGCCCGGGGACCGAGACCCCCGCCGTGGCGACCGTCTTCCAGGTCGTCGCCACCCTGGCCCTGCTCTGGTCGGGCTCGTTCGAGAACCTGTTCGTCTACGCGAGCGTCGGGCTGTCGCTGTTCTCCCTGATGTCGATGAGCGCCATCTTCGTCCTTCGCGTGAAGCGGCCCGACCTGCCGCGTCCTTTCCGCACCCCGGGCTACCCGGTCACCCCGGCGATCTACCTGCTGCTGACCGGCGTCCTGCTGGTCGCGGCGTTCATCAACTCGTGGAAGGTCTCGACGGTCTCCCTGGCGAGCATGCTGCTGGGGATCCCCATCTACTACCTCACCGCCGGCGCCCGCGCCCGGCGCCAGGCGGCGTGACGAGACCCGCCCCGCGACGCGCGGGGGCCGCGATCGGATGAATTTCCGGATTCATGAAATCGCGGCCCCATTTCCTCGATCATCCCGACCGTGGGGGGGCTTCGCTCTTTGACAACTCGCCCGAATCGAAACGGCCGCCGGTCGGCCGCCGGGCGCGGCCCATGATTCCGAGGCATGGGACGGGCCCTCATGACGTCCTTCTCCCCTGGAGGGGGGAGGTGGCCCGAGGGCTGGACGGGGAGGATATGCGAGACGGCCGATGGAGTGCGCGGCAACCGGACGGGTCTTTGATGACTCCAATGGCCTCCGCGCTCGTCGTCCCCCTCTCCTGACCGCTTCGCGGTCTGTCCTTTCCCGCGAGGGGGGAAGACGTCGGATGAAAACCCTTCCCACCTGGCGGGGGAAGGTGGCCCGCCGGGCCGGACGAGGGGGAGGACGAGCGAAAAGTCCGCCAGGATCCCGAGCCGGGCGGGCCTTCGACGGTTCCAACGGCCCGCGTGCCCTTCGTCCCCCGCGCATGACCGCTTCAAGGTCCGTCCTCCCCGCGAGGGGGGAAGACCTTCACCATCGCGGACTGCTCCACAACCCGGGACGGTCGGCGGAAACCTCCTCGAAAACGACGAACGAAGCCAAGCTTGTTTCGTCGCAAGATTCACGGAGTCAATAGTTTGAGTTGAGACGCGCGGATGTCTCGCGTGACGAACGAAGCCAACTCGGCATCGGCCCGCTCACTCGACCGTTTCCGGGACTTGCGCGTCGGCCGTCATGGTGACGGGGAGGCGGCGGACCTTGGTCCCGAGGCGGTCGGTGAAGTAGAGGCTGGATTCGGACTTCTCGCGGGCGTCGCCGTCGGCCCAGAGGGCGTAGAAGTCGGGATGGGCGTTGAGGGGTCGCTTGACGTAGGTGTGGTTCCGGGCCTTGTCGGCGGTGAGTTGCTTGACTCGGTCCCAGGTCGCCCCCTGGTCGGCGCTCGTCCACATGACCAGGTCGCCGCCGGTGCCGAAGGGTTGCGGGCCGGGCTCGGTCGGGGCGATCACGCGCCAGGCGCCGTCGGGCTCGATGTAGAGCGGGCCGTGGTCATAGTTGTGGTCCGACGTCGTGAACGCCCGGACGACCCATTCGCCGCCGTCCCAGCGCGCGGTGTGCCACTCATAAGGCCCGTTCTGGGGGCCGGGTTGGTGGCCCTTGCTGGTGAGGTAGAGGATGACCGGGTTGCCCTGGACGTCGAAGTTCACGTCCTTGATGTAGACCAGCTTCCCTTCCGCCTGGTAGTCGCGAACGAGCGCCGGGTTCCGGGGCTCGGTCAGCGGCAACGAGACCTCGCGGCCTTCGACGTTGGTCCAGGAGGCGCCCATGTCGACGGTCTGGAGGTAGTAGAGGTTCGTGCGGTCGTCCAGGCCGACGGGCCTGGGGTGGAAGTCGAAGACCGAGGCGACGAGGCCGTCGCGCGCGGCGCCGAGCTGGTAGTCGCCCATCTCGATGTGCGCCAGCGGGGTGGGGTCGGACCATTCTCGGCCGTCGGGGCTGGTGGCGAACCGGAGCCCTCGGCCCCCGGCGTACTTGGTGTGGAGGAACAGGAAGCCCTTGCCCGAGACGTAGAGCGGATGGCTGTAGGAGAAGTTGGTCTCCACGACCTTCTCGAAGGCGTCGATCGATCGCGGCTCGACGCTCCGGTGGATGAACGACGGCCGCGCCGTGCCGTGGGCGTTGGAGAAGACCCAGAGGTGCCCTGCGTCGTCGATCGCCAGGCAGGGGTTGTCGTGGGCGTCGTTGGTCTTCTTGTCCAGGAGGATCGCCGGGCGCGGGACGGTCCCGGTGGCGTGGTCGTAATAGGAGACCATGTGCAGGGTCGACTTCCGCGCCGGGTCGGCCCCGCCGTAGACGAAGTACGTCCGGTTCGACGGCTCGTCGTAAATCGCGATCGGCGACTGCTGTTGCGGATAGGTCGCCAGCCCGCCGCTGTATTTGTACTTGTACTCATCCTTCGTCGGCCCGACGGCGTACCAGCAGCCGACGTACCCCTCGGCGCGTGGCAGGGGGGCGGGGGACTCGGTGACGAGCGACGCGCAGAGCACCAGGGACAGGGCGAGCATGAGGCGGCCTCGATCGGATCGCGGCGGACGGTCAGGTCCTCGCGAACAGGGATTCGCGGGGGGATTCGTAGCGGACGTCCAGGAACGGCGTCTCCAGCGGCTTTCCGCCGTCCATGCGCGAGTCCAGGCAGCTTTCGAGCACCCCGCAGATGAGCATGGTCCGCTCGACGGGATACCCGGCGCGGCCGGTCTGGATCATGCGGTCGACGTGGTTCATCAGCTGCGCCGAGTAGGCCACGTTCGGGTCGGGCGGCAGGAGGAACTGCATGGAGAGCGGGTCGGGGCGGCCCTTCACCCGCACGGCGAGGTTGAAGTCCCGCAGCACCCCGTTGAGCATCAACAGCGTGGCGCGCGTGCCGTCGTTGTACTCGATCATGTACGCCGCCGGGTCCTGGGCGATGCGGGCGATCTCGTCCCCCTCCGCCAGCGCCTGCGTCCGGCCGTCCACCACCGTCAGGCCCTGGAGCGAGTCCGTTCGCGAGAGCGCCGCGCCCAGTAGCTCGCGCGACCATCGGCCCTCGGCGCCGGCCTTCCACACGGCGTCGCCCGTGACCATCTGGACGCGACGCACGCCGGTCTCGCCGCCGCGACGCCGCTCCAGCACGCACTGCATCGCCTCCAGCGCGTGGTAGTCCATCGGGTCGGACCCGCCGACGCCGACCATCAGGGCGTCCTCCACCTCGGCGCCATAAGGCAGGTCGACCGAGGGCAGCCGCCACGTCACCGGCAGCGACGAGCCGGCGAGGAACGGGAAGTTCAGCCGCTTCGACGCATCCACCATCGCCTTCGCCTTGGCGAAGCTATACGACAGGTGCTTGTCGTTGAAGACCGGCACGGCGCGGCCGTCGGCCTCGAAGACGTCGACGGTCTGCTTGAAGAACTCATACCGCGGGTAGAGGACCTGCCCCTTCTCGTTGCGGGGGTAGTCGCCGTGCTCGCCGATGATCAGCACGGCGTCGACGGCCAGCTTGTCGCCGCCGCATCGCAGCGCCTCGGCGATCGTGGGGTAGATCTGGAATCCGAACGACGCGGCGCGCTCGGCGCTCTGATCGTCGGCCGGCTTCTGGTCGACGTAGAGCGAGACCACCTCGACGTCCGGCGTCTTCCACGCGCCGTCCATCGGGTAGCCGACGAGGAAGCGGTCGCCCATGTGCTGCGCGTGGGACAGGTACTTCCAGATGGTCGTGACGATCGCCATCCGCTTTCGGCCCGGGGCGGGATCGGCCGGCGGAGGAGCGTCGATCGGCTTGCGGCTTCGCATCTCGTCAGCTCCTCATGTACTGGGATTCGCCGGAGACCCTGTAGGCGATCGTCGCCATGTCGGGCGTCTCCACCATCCGTCGCTTCTCCGCCATCAGGTCGACCGCCTTGCAGACGACGCCCGAGGTCAAGAGCGTCCGCTCGACCGGATACGGCGCGGCGCCGGTGAGGAACATGGCCTCGATGTGGTTCGCGAGCGGGCTGAAGAAGTTCGGCAGGGTCTGATTCGGAGAGATGCCGCAGAGATAAAGCTGGGTCGACTTGATCGCCGGCTCCCCCTCCAGCTTCAGCGCGACGGTGAAGTCCGCGACGAGCCCGTTCATCATGTACAGGCTGCCGACGAGCCCGTCGCTGTAGTGGATGCGGTAGAGGTACGGGTCGGGGACGAGCCTGGCGGCGTCGGCGAGCGTCGGGAAGGCGTTGCCGTAGCCCTCGCGCGGCGAGGCCAGGCGGAACGACCGGCAGAGGCACGAGTCGAACAGCGCCTTGGTCCGCGACGATCCCCCGGCGGCCGGGTCGAGCGTCTTCCAGACCTCCTCGCCGCGGATCGCCTCGACCGCCTTCACGCCGGTCTCGCCGCCGCGACGGCGCTCGACGAGGCACTGGAGCGACTCCAGGCCGTGGAAGTCGTAGCTGTCGACGCCGCCGTAGCCGACGCAGACGGCCTCCTCGATGCCGGCGCCGTCGGGCGTCTCGTAATCGGGGATGCGCCAGGTGAGCGGCAGGGACGAGCCGGCGAGGAACGGGAAGTCCAGCTCGCGGGCGGTCGCCACCATCTCCCGGCACCAGTCCCAGTTCCACGACAGGTGCTTGTCGTTGAACACCGGCGCCGTCTTGCCCGTCTCGCGGAAGACGTCGACGACCTGCTTGAAGAACTCGTAACGTGGGTAGTGGGTCCGGCCGCGATCGTCGCGGAGGTAGTCGCCGTGCTCGCCGATGAGGACCACGCCGTCGACGTCGAGCGTGTCCGTCCCGCGCTTCAGGGCGTCGGCGATCGTCGGGTAGAGCTTCAGCCCGGGGTGGCGCGCCAGGCGTTCGTCGGTCAGGTCGTTCTTCGGCCGCTGGTCGACGTAGAGGGAGACCACGTCGAGCGCCGGGCGGTGGTGCCTGCCGCCCCAACCGTAGCCGTCCATGAAGCGGTCGACGATCCCCTGGCCGTGCGAGGTCTTCCAGTAGCAGGTGACGATCGCGGCGATCCGGGGGCGGGGGCATCCCGCGGCGGGGGGCTCCTCGGCGCGGCCGCGCGAGGTCGCCAGCACGGCGCCGGCGGCCATCGCGCCCATCGCGGCGCGGCGGGTGAACTCGTGGGGCGGGGATTCGGTGGGATCCATTCTCGGTCCTCCGTCGCGGTCCTGGGGTGTTCAACGACTGTATAACGGGCGCGGGGCGGCGAGTCCAGGATCGCGCCAACCCGCGTTGCCGGAATGGGGGTTGACGGCTATCGTGCCGCCCGGTCGAGGAACGGCCGGAGGAGCGTCGGTCATGGATGAGGCGAAGGCGTCGAAGGTGAATCAGGGCGGGGCGCGGACGCGACGCGACGGGCCCGAGGCCCCCCGGACGGCCCCGGCCGACGCGACGGGCCGGCGCGGGCCGTCCCGAGGCAAGCGTGTCGCGTTCGCCGCGATCCTGCTGGGCATGGCGTGGCTCTCGTGCGAGGTCGCCGCCTGGCCGCTGTACCGGATCGTCGCCGGCAAGCCCTTCTCGTGGAGCGGGTTGCAGGAGGAACGCCGCGAACGCGCCGGCCGCCCGGAGGGCATCGGCGCGGGGGTGATGTCGCGGGTCCACCCGTACGTCGGGTACGTGCAGGATCCCTCGCCGTCGAGCGGCCAGGTCCGACTGGCCGACGGCAAGACGATGCCGATCTCCAACTTCGGCTACATCGACGACAAGGACCCGATCCACAAGCGCGAGCCGGGCAAGGTGATCGTCGGGATCCTGGGGGGCTCGGTCGCGAGCTTCTTCGGCGTCAACGGCGTGCATCGGCTCGAGGAGGTGTTGAAGACGTCGCCCGAGTACGCCGGGAAGGAGTTCGTCTTCGTCAACGCGGCGCTGGGGGGCTACAAGCAGCCCCAGCAGTTGACGACGCTGGCGTACCTGACGGCCCTCGGCGGCGAGTTCGACATCGTGGTGAACATCGACGGCTTCAACGAGGTCGCGCTCCACGAGCTGGAGAACGCCGGCCACCACGTCTTCCCCGCCTTCCCCCGGAGCTGGCACGCGCGGGTGGGCCTGGACGACCCGAGGCTCGCCGCGTCCAAGGCCGCGATGGCGGCCATCGAGGAGTCGCGCAACGCCTGGGCCCGCTGGGCGTCCGACCCCCCCTGGCGCTGGTCGATCCTCGGCAACCTCGTCTGGAAGCTGCGCGACCGCCGCCTGGAACGCGACGCCTACGAGCTGGTGAAGGCGCACCAGGAGCTGAAGGTGCGATCAGAGCCCTACGTCGCAACCGGGCCGGCCCGCGACTTCGCCAGCCGCGACGAGCTGTTCGAGATGCTGGCCTCGATCTGGTCGAACAGCTCGCTGGGGCTCCGGGGGCTGTGCGAGCCCGCCGGGACGCGGTACTTCCACTTCCTCCAGCCGAACCAGTACGACGGCGATTCCAAGCCGATGGTCTCCGCCGAACGCCGCGTGGCCTTCAACGAGGGACACCCCTACCGCAAGGGCGTGCAGTCGGGCTACCCCCTACTCCGGCGGAACGGGGCAACCCTCCGCGAGCGGGGCGTCTCCTTTCACGACCTCTCCGGCCTGTTCCGCGATCGCGCCGAGGGGTTGTACGTCGACGACTGCTGCCACTTCAACCAGCGCGGCCTGGACATCATGGCCGAGGCGATCGGCCGGGCGATCCTCGACGATTCGGCGAGGTCTCGCGACGGTGGGAGTACGCCCGCGTCGCGGTGATATCGGGACAAATCGCGCGGGAAGGGCCCGGCCGGGCTTGACAATAAGGGGGTCGATGCGTAAAGGTTAGGGATGCCTCGCCATGACTTGACGGACGGCCGCGGGGGCCGGTTCCGGGGTCGTTCGGGGAGCCGTCCCGCTCTGGAGCGAGCGGCGCGGCACCCCCAGCCGCGAGGCTCTTCCATTCACCGTCCCCGAGGAGGACGTCATCGGACCGATCGAGCGAGGACTGAGGGTCAACGAGCAGATCCGCATCTCCCCCGTGCGGGTCATCAACGCGGAGGGCGCCATGCTGGGCGTCATGCCGACGAACAAGGCGCTCGAGGCCGCACGCGAATCGGGGATGGACCTGGTCGAGGTGGCGCCCAACGAGCGCCCCCCGGTCTGCAAGATCATCGATTACGGCAAGTTCAAGTATACCCAGAAGAAGCGCCTGACCAAGCAGAAGCAGCACCACGTCCAGATCAAGGAAATCCGAGTCCGCCCCAAGACCGGCGACCACGACATCGAGGTCAAGGTCAAGCGGGCGAAGGAATTCCTGATGGGCAAGGACAAGGTGCTGGTCAACGTGCTGTTCCGGGGCCGCGAGCTCGCGCACATCGATGAAGGCCGCAGGGTCATGGATGAGGTCCTCCAGGCCCTCGAAGAGGTGGGCAAGCTGGAGAAGACCCCTTCGATGGAAGGGCGTCGCATGACCGCCATCCTGGCGCCCAGGGCGTCGTGATTCGCGCGGATCGGCCGACCACGCCCGCCCAGGGGCCGAATCCCGCGGCGGGCGGTCGCGTCGTCTAGACGACGAGGGGGGCGGTCTGCTACGATGGGCCGCTTGCCCCCCTCGGCCCCGATCGGCGTCCCCCCCAGACGGGCCCAGGGCGTTCCCGTCCTCGCGTCGGATCGTCTCCGATCGAGGCCGGCGCCGACCGCGAAGGCGAGGCGTCTCCCGCGACGACCGCACGCGGCCGACCCCCATTGCAACCGAACAGGACGATAGTGTCATGCCGAAATTGAAGACCCACAAGGGGATCAAGAAGCGGTTCAAGGTGTCGGCCACCGGCAAGGTCTCGCACAAGCGCTGCGGGTCGTCGCACCTGAACTCGCACAAGAGCGGCAACAAGATCCGCAAGCTGAGGAAGCGCAGCTTCCTGTCGGTCTCGGCCGAGACCGCGCGGATCCGCAAGGCCGCCCGCGTGCGGATCTCCACCAACCCGCTGGCCGTCGAGGCCGCCCGCGCCGAGTTCCTGGCCGAGCACCAGGCCGCCGGGACCACCCCGCCGAAGAGCCGTCGCCTCCGCTTCCGCGGCCGTCGCGCCCAGGAGCGTCAGGCCGCCGCCTCCTGAAGCTGAAGCCCCCGGCCCCGGCCGGTCCGATCGCGCGAGCCCGGACGAAATCCCGAATCCTTCCTACATAGCGTCGAGGGCGACGGTCGCCGTCGCCGCCATCGAGAGTCCTGAACCATGCGTGCAAGAAAAGGTGCGGCCCGCCGCCAGGCCAAGAACCGTCTGTTCAAGGCCGTCAAGGGCTTCGTCGGCGGCCGCGGGCGGCTGCTGAAGTCCGCCAAGGAGACCCTCCTCCGCGCCGGCATGTTCGCCTTCCGCGACCGCCGGGCCAAGAAGCGCGACTTCCGCCGGCTCTGGATCATCCGCCTCAGCGCCGCCGCCGAGA
This sequence comes from Paludisphaera sp., assembly GCF_037189885.1. Classification (NCBI taxonomy): domain Bacteria; kingdom Pseudomonadati; phylum Planctomycetota; class Planctomycetia; order Isosphaerales; family Isosphaeraceae; genus Paludisphaera; species Paludisphaera sp. The sequence goes on along the minus strand of NZ_JBBCIR010000106.1, from coordinate 19,733 downwards.
TGCGCGGGCTGAAGTACAGCCGGCTGGTCCACGGCCTGAAGCTGGCCAACGTCGGGCTCGACCGCAAGAGCCTCTCCGAGCTGGCCATCCACGACTCCGAGACCTTCGACGCCATCGTCGCCAAGGTCCGCGCCGCCCTCGAGAAGGCCGACGCGGAGCTGAAGGCCCGCCAGCAGCAGCAGGTCAAGACCGCCTGACCGCCCCGCCCTCGGAAGCCTCGATGAGCACGACCGATCCGCTGGAGACCGCCCTGCTGGAGCTGGACAAGCTCCAGGCCGGGGCGGTCCGCACCTTCGAATCCGCCGCGTCGCCGGACGACGTCGAGGCCGCGCGGGTGGAATACCTGGGCCAGAAGCAGGGCCGCCTCAAGGCCGCCCAGGAACGGCTCAAATCCCTCCCGAACGCGGCCAAGAAGCCCTACGGCCAGCGGTTCAACGGCGTCAAGCAGGCGCTCGAGGCCGCCTTCGAGGCCGCCCGCGCGCGCCTTGAGCGCGGGGGCGTCGTCGACGGCGGTATCGACGTGACCCTGCCGGGGATCGCCCCGCGCCTGGGGCATCGCCATCCCCTGAGCCAGACGGCCGACGAGCTGATCGACATCTTCGGCCGGTTCGGCTTCGCCGTCGCCCGCGGCCCGGAGGTGGAGGACGTCCATCACAACTTCGACGCGCTGAACATCCCCCCGGTCCACCCGGCGCGCGACCCGCTGGACAACTTCTACCTGTCCGACGGGACCATGCTCCGGAGCCAGACCAGCACGATCCAGGTGCGGGTGATGGAGTCGCAGCCGCCGCCGGTCCGGGTGGTGGCGATCGGCCGGGTCTATCGGCCCGACACCGTCGACGCGACCCACTCCTTCATGTTCCACCAGATCGAGGGGCTGATGGTCGACGAGGGGGTGACGATGGGGCACCTCAAGTCGGTCCTCCGGCTGTTCGCGAGGAGCTACCTGGGGGAGGACGTCCAGATCCGCTTCCGCCCGTCGTTCTTCCCGTTCACGGAACCGAGCGTGGAAGTCGATATGCTCTGGCATGGCGGTCGCCGGTGGGTTGAAATGGGGGGAGCGGGGATGGTCGACCCCAACGTCTTCAAGGCGGTCGGCTACGACCCCGAGCGGGTGACCGGCTTCGCGTTCGGCCTTGGCATCGAACGTCTCTGCATGCGGCGGCACGGCATCGACGACATCCGGCTCCTGTACCAGAACGACGTCCGCTTCCTCGACCAGTTCTGACCCGACCGACCGATCGACCCCGCCCCGCCGACCCGCGGTGAATCACACGAGCGAACGAGCAAGGGGGCCATCATGAGCGACGTCAAGGAAAGCGTCATCGTCACCGCCGGGGCGACCGCCCACGGCGTCTGCGTGCACCATCATGATTTCCCCGAGGTCCGCGCCGAAGGGAAGTCGCCCCGCGAGGCCGCTGCGTTGCTGGCCAACAAGCTGGCCGCGGCCATGGACACCGCCCTGACCGAATGGCGGCGGCAGTCGCTGACCAAGGCGATCACCGACGTCAACGACTACGTCCGGCGCGAAGGCTGAGGCCGCGATCCATGCCGAAGCCGACGACCGAGGACGCGGAGCCCTCGAAGCCCAGGAAGCCCAGGCGCGCCCCCGCCCTGGCCCGCGATCTCGGGGTCCTGGACGCCTCCATGCTGGTCATGGGGGCCATGATCGGCTCCGGCGTGTTCATCACGTCGGCCGAGTCGGCGCTCCTGGTCGGCTCGCCCGGGTGGCTCATGGCCGCCTGGGCGCTCGCCGGCCTGATGACCATCGCCGGGGCCCTCTCCGCGGCCGAGCTGGCCGCCATGATGCCGAAGGCCGGCGGGCAGTATTACTTCCTGCGGACGGCATACGGCCCGCTCGTCGGGTTCCTGTACGGTTGGTCGCTGTTCCTGGTGGTGCAGACCGGGACCATCGCGGCGGTCGCCGTCGCGTTCTCGAAATTCCTGGGGGTGTTCGTACCGGCGATCTCCGCCGAGCACCGCGTGATCTTGTACGAGTCCGGCCGCTACGCGATCCGGGTCTCCACCCAGCAGGCCGCCGCCGTGGCGGTGATCGCGGTCCTGACAATCGCCAACACCCGGGGGCTGCGGCTGGGCTCGCTGATCCAGAACACCTTCACGTTCGCCAAGACGGCGGCCCTCATCGGCCTGATCCTGGCGTGCTTCCTCCTCGGCATCGACGAGAAGGCCGCCGCCTGGACCTCCTCCTGGTGGGATCCCTGGGCCAACGGATGGACGCCGAACTCGCACTACAAGCCCCCCCTGCCCGTCGACGGTTACGGGGCCGTGCTGCTCTTGCTGGGGCTGGCGATGATCGGCCCGCTGTTCTCCTCGACCGCCTGGAACAACGTGACGTTCCTGGGCGAGGAGACCCGCGACCCCGGCTCGACGCTCCCCAAGGCGCTGCTGCGGGGGACGGCCATCGTGGTCGTCCTCTACCTGCTGGCGAACGCCGCCTACCTGACGACGCTCCCGTTCGAGGCCATCCAGCACGCGCCCCAGGAGCGGGTGGGGACGGCGGCGATGGAGGCGGCGGTCGGCCCAAGCGGCCGTTATCTCATGGCCGCCGCGGTCCTGATCTCGACGTTCGGCTGCGTCAACGGCCTGATCCTGGCCGGGGCGAGGGTCTTCTACGCGATGGCCCGCGACGGCCTCTTCTTCCAGGCCGCCGCCAGGACCAACGACCGCCAGGTCCCGGCCGTCGCCCTATACGCCCAGGGGGCATGGGCCTGCCTGCTGACCCTGCCGGCGACCGTGATCGTCGCGTCGGACGGCGGGGTCGACTACGGGAACCTCTATAGCGAACTCCTGGAGTACATCATCCCGGTCGACCTGGGGTTCTGCCTGCTGATGGTCGCCTCGGTGATCCTGCTCCGGCGCAAGGCCGCGTTCCTCAACCGCCCCTACCGGACGTTCGCGTACCCCTGGACGCCGGGCGTGTTTATCGTGCTGGCGGGGCTGCTCGTCGCCGATTTCCTCTACCTGAGACCCTGGACCTCGGGCGCCGGCCTCGTGATCGTCCTGGCCGGCGTCCCCGTCTATTATCTTTGGGACCGCCTCCAGCGCCGGCCCCCCGCCGCCAAGGCGAAGCCCGCGCCGAGCCCCGAGACCGCGAGCGAATAGCCCGATGATCGTCAGTTGGAATCAGCTCACCGACTATGTGCGCCTCGACATGCCCGTGGAGGCCCTCGCCGAACGCCTGGCCCTGACCGGCCTGAACCACGAGTCCACCGAGGACGTCGGCGGCGACCTGGCGATTGACCTGGAAGTCACCAGCAACCGCTCGGATTGCCTGGGCCAGATCGGCGTGGCGCGGGAGATCTCGGTCCTCTTCGACAGGCCCCTGCGCGTCCCCTCGGCGACGCCCAAAACCTCGGGCGAGCCGGTCGAGTCGTTCGCCGCGTTGTCGGTCGAGGCCCCGGATCTCTGCCCCCGGTTCACCGCCCGCGTGATGACCGGCGTGAAGGTGGGCGAGAGCCCCTGGTGGATGCGGAAGCGCCTGGAGACCCTGGGGGTCCGACCGGTCAGCAACGTCGTCGACGTGACCAATTACGTCATGTTCGAATGCGGCCAGCCGCTTCACGCCTATGACCTGGACAGGCTCGAAGGCCGGCGGCTCGTCGTCCGCAAGGCCCGTCCCGGCGAGAAGCTCACGGCGATCAACGGCAAGCAATATCCGCTCGATCCCGAGATGCTCGTCATCGCCGACGCCGAGCGGCCGGTGGGGCTGGCCGGCGTGATGGGGGGGCTCGACACCGAGATCGGGCCCGGCACGACGAACGTGCTGATCGAGGCCGCCCGGTTCGACGCCATGTCGGTCCGGCGGACGTCGCGGGCGCTCGGCCTGTTCAGCCCGTCCAGCTTCCGGTTCGAGCGCCCGCTCGACCCCGAGGTCGCCGACTGGGCCAGCCGCCGGACCGGGGAGCTGATCCTGGAACTCTGCCCCGGCAGCGTGCTGCATCCGGGCGTGATCGACGTGGCCGCCCCCGTCGCCCCGCGCGAGCCGGTCGTCCTGCGGCTCGCCCAGATCCCCCGCGTGCTGGGGATCGAGGTCGAGCCGTCGGAGGTCCGCCGCATTCTGGAGGCCCTCGGCCTGCGCGTGCTCGAGGCCGATGGCCAGGTCGTGAAGGTCATCCCCCCGACCTGGCGGGCCGACCTGGAGCGCGAGATCGACCTGATCGAGGAGGTCGCGCGGATTCATGGGTACGAGAAGATCGTGGAGGACCGGCCGATCCCCGTCGCCAGCGCCCCCCGCGGCCGCCGCGAGCGGGTGGAATCGGCGATCCGCGACGCCCTGACCGCCCAAGGGCTGGACGAGGCCGTCACCTTCAGCCTGGTCGAGGACGCGCTCGCCGGGCCCATCACGGCCGAGGGTGCCGACGCGCCGCCGCTGCGAGTTTCGCACTCCAGCCGCAAGGTGGAGAACGCCCTGCGCCGGGGCCTGGCGCCGAGCCTACTCTCCGTCCGCCGCCACAACGAGGCGCACGGCGTCGCCGACGCCCGCGTCTTCGAGATCGCCGACGTCTACCTCCCCGGCAAGGACGGCCTGCCGGACGAGCCGGCGCGGCTGGCGATCGTGGCCGGGTCGGACTTCCGAGGCGTGAAGGGGATCGTCGAGACCCTGCTCCGCCGCCTGCTGATCGCCGAACCGCTCTCCGCCAGGCCCGCCGACTCGCCCCTGTTCGCCGCCGGCCGCTCGGCCGAGTTGTGGCTCGGCGACCAGCGCCTGGGCTGGATGGGGGAGGTCGACGCCGAGATCGCGCGGAAGTTCGAGCTTCGCAACGCCTGCTCGGCCGCCGAGCTGGAGCTGGGCCTGCTGCTGGAGAAGGCCCGGACGGTCGCCCAGTATCGCCCCCTGCCGAGCTATCCGGCGGTCGTCCGCGACCTGTCGCTGGTGCTCGACCGGTCCGTCTCCTGGGCCGAGCTTGAGGCCGTCGTCCGCGAGCACGCCGGGGCCTCCTTCCGCGAGGCTCACTACCTGGACACGTTCCGGGGGGGTAACCTCGGCGACGACCGCCAGAGCGTCCACTTCGGCATGACCTTCCGCCGCGACGACCGCACGCTGACCGGCGAGGAGGTCGACGCGGCCGTGAAGGACGTGGTCGAAGCCTGCTCGCGGAAGCTTGGCGCGACGTTGCGCGCCTGACGGCGCGCGATTCGCGGCGGGGGTCGATCCGGGGCGAGTCCCGCCCTCATCGTGCCCGCCCCCCCCCCCCCACCCGCGCCGGGGGGGCTGATGGTCTCACCGTCCAGCGAAATCGAGGGCTCCATGCCGTCCATCCGCGACACGCTGACGACCTGGCGGGCGACCCTGTGGGTCCTCGCGCGCGAGTGGCGGTCGGGCGTCCTGCTGCTGCTGCTGGTCGGCCCCGTCCTGGCGTACATCGGGTTCGGGACCATCTGGCTGTACGAGCGAGGGTGGATCATCCCGGCGGTCGTCGGCTGGATCGCGGCCGGGGGGCTGTTCGCGATCCTGGCGGCGCGGTGGACGACCAGCACCCGGACGGTCCTCCCGCCGCTCGACTGGGACGCGCCCCGGACGTTCTCGCCGCTGGACCGCGAGGCCTGGCGGCTCGTGGAGGAGGAGGCCCTGGCGGCGGAAGCCCTGCCGATGGAGGCCATGATCGACGGGGAGCGATACGTCGACGTCGGCCGGATCCTACTCCAGAAGCTGGCCGTCCATTACCACCCCGATTCGAAGCACCCGCTGGACGACGTGCCGGTGGTGGAGCTGCTCGGGGCGCTGGAACTGGCCGCGGAGGACCTCGCCCGGCTGACCCGCCAGATCCCCGGCGGCGACATCGTGACGCTGTCGCACTGGCGACGGGCGATGCAGGTCGCGAATTACTTCAACAAGGCCAACGACCTGTACGCGCTGGTCTCCCCGTTCCTCAACCCGCTCAGCGGGCTGACGCGGATCGGCACCCGCGAGCTGATCGTGAAGCCTGCCTGGAAGAACATGCAGCAGAATATCCTGCGGTGGTTCTTCCAGGCCTATGTCAACCGGCTGGGGGCGCACCTGATCGAGCTGTTCAGCGGCCGGCTCGCCATCGGCGTCGACGAATACCGCCGGCTCACGCGCCGACGGCCGATGGCGGCGAAGATGGCGGACCCGGACGAGCCGCTGACGGTCGCCGTGGCGGGGGCGCGGGGCTCGGGGAAGTCGCGTCTGATCCAGGTGGCGCGCGACCTGTTCCAGGGGGATGACCGCACCGTCCGCGCCCGGCTGGAGGGGATGGGGCTGGACCCGACGGCGATCGATCGGCTCAAGAACGTGAAGTTCGTCGAGGTCGCCGGCTACACGACCAACGGCAGCGACGATCGGGAGTCGCGGACCGACCGGAGTTCGCGCGACTCGGCCGTGTCGGCGTCGGTCGACGCGGACATGCTCATGCTGACGATCGATGGCGGCAAGGGGCTGCTCCCGGCCGACCTGGCGTTCGCTAAGGCGTGGGACGGCTATTACCTTCAGCATCCCCACCGCGAGGCCCCGCCGGCGCTCGTCGTGGTGACGGGGGTCGACCGGGCGGAGCTTGGGCCGGGGTGGCAGCCGCCGTATGACTGGGGCTCCGGCCAGGGGGCGCGGGAGGCCGCCGTCCGCAACCTGATGGACTCGCTCCGCGCCTCCTTGCCGCCGACGTTCACGGAGTACGCCGCGGCCGGGCTCGACGACGCGACGCCGTTCGGCGTCGTGGAGCACGTCCTCCCCGCGTTCGCCGCCCAGCTCCATCGCGCCGAGCGTTCCAACCTGCTGCGTCGTCTCCAGGCCGCCGCCGGGCGGTCGAAGGTCCGTCGCGTGATGGGCCAGATCGGCGAGCAGGGCCGGAACGTCTGGACGCACCTCAAGAACCGGCGGAAGGCGTCCAAGTCGGGCTGATCGCCGGTCAGAACGGGGTCGCCCCGGGCTGGTTCGCGGGGGCGGGCGGCGGCCGTCGCGCGGGCGGGGTCCGGGCCGTGGACGTCGAAGGTGGCGACGGGACCGCGGCGGCGCGGCCGGGCTGGTTCGGGTTCGGCGGAGCCCCCTCGAGCATCCCCTCCACGCCGAACCGGATGAACGTCCCGGAGACCAGCGGGACGGAGGTCGAGACGACGACGGCGTCGCTGCTCCGAAAGGGCCCGGAGACCTGCACGCGCTCCGGCCCGACCTCGCCCAGCGTCTTGACGCGGACGTCGGCGACGTGCTCGGCCCGGATCACCTGCACGGTCGCGTCCGTCCCCCCGGCGCCGGCGGCCTTCACGGCCGACCTCGGCACCACGGCCACCGGGGCGACGGGGAGGCTGACGCTCCGGACGCGCAGGCCGGGCTCCAGCGCCCCGTCCGCGTTCTGGACCTGGACCCACGCGCCGGCGATCGGCGCGGCCAGCTCGCGCAGGGGCCGATACTCTTCCGTCGCCGGGAGGGGGACGATCGACTGGACCCTGGCCGTCCGACGCTGGTCCTCGATCGCGGCCGTCGCCTCGCCGCCCGCCTTGACCTCGCGGCGGTCGACCGGGACGAGGGCCTTCAGGGTCGACAGGTCGGCCAGCTCGGCGATCACGGTCCCCTTGAGGACGAACTGGCCGGAGGCGACGGGGGCGGAGACGATCCGGCCGGCGAACGGGGCGCGGAGCGTGAGCCGGTCCAGCTCCAGCCGGGCCAGCTCCACGCGGCCCTCGGCCGCCTCCACCACCGCGGCACCGACGGCCGTCGGCGACTCGCCCGCGAGCGCCTTGCGCTCGCGCAGCTCGGCCTCGGCGATCTTGAGGCGGGCGGCGGCCTCGGCCCGGTCCATCTCGGCGACCTGCTGGGCCTGGCGGACGGTCGAGCCGGCCGGCGCGTCGACGCTCTTGAGGTAGCCGTCGGCCGGCGCGACGATCGTCACGGTCCGGATCGGCTCCAGCGCGGCGACCACCTGATAGCGCTCCGGGGGCGTCAGGGCGATCGGCTCCGTGTCGATCACGGCCGAGGTGGGCGGCCCTTGCGCGCGGGAGGCGGCGACGAGGCCGACGGAGGCGGTCGCGACGGCGGCGAGGATTCGGATCCGGGCGTTCATGGCGGCCCTCGCGAGATCGAGAAAGGATACCGCGGACGTGTCGGGCATTGTACGCCGCGCCCGCGACCGGGGGACACCCGCGGCTATCATTCGCGAGGCGCGCGGAGTAGGATCGGCGTGGGCGGGGCGACGGCGGGACGACGCCGATCGCGGCCCGGCTCATCTCTCCATACCAGGCGGGCGAAGACCATGAGCGATCAGTTCACCAGGCGGGGGTTCGTGGGGACGGCGGGCGCCGCGGGCGCGTTCGCCACGTTCGCGGCGCCGGCGATCGGCCGGGCGTCGTCCGCCGCCGAGCGCAAGCGGCTGGGCCTCATCGGCGCGGGGAGCCGCGGCAACCAGCTCCTCGGCGACTTCCTGAACCAGCCGGACGTCGACGTGGTGGCCGTCGCCGACGTCGACGATCGCCACGCCGGCGAGACCGCCGACCGCGTCAAGGACGCCAGGAAGGGCGAGCGCCCCCACGTCGGCCGCGACTATCGGGAGATGCTCGACCGCGACGACCTGGACGCGGTCGTCATCGCCACGCCCGACCACTGGCACGCCCTGCCGACCATCCACGCCGTCCTCGCCGGCAAGGACGTCTACGTCGAGAAGCCCGTGGCCCACAACGTCGCCGAGGGCCGCGCGATGATCGAGGCCGGGGCGAAGACCGGCAAGATCATCGCCGTCGGGACGCAGCAGCGGTCGTCGAACCACTTCCGCAAGGCGGTCGAGACCGTCCGCTCCGGCCAGCTCGGCAAGGTCTTCTGGGTCCAGACCTGGAACTTCGAGAACATCAGCCCGGTCGGCATGGGGCCCTCGCCCGACACGGCCGCGCCCGCCCACGTCGACTACGACAGGTGGCTCGGCCCCGCGCCCGAGCGCCCGTTCAACCTCAACCGTTTCCACCTGCTGTTCCGCTGGTACTTCGACTACGCCGGCGGGATGATGAGCGACTGGGGCGTCCACCTCAACGACATCGTCCTGTGGGCGCTCGACGCCAAGGGCCCGAACAGCGTCTACGCCACCGGCGGCGTCGAGACGACCGAGGACGACCGCGACACCCCCGACACCCTGCAGGTCGTCTATGAGTTCCCCTCGGCCGTGCTGACCTACTCGATGCGCAAGGGGAACGGCTACAAGTTCAACGGCCACGACTACGGCATCCTCTTCTGCGGCACCGACGGCAGCCTGCTGCTGGACCGCTCCGGCTACGAGATCATCCCGGACCAGATCAACGAGCCCTACGGCATCGCGCTGGTCCACGGCAAGCGCGACCGCCGCAAGATCGAGCTCGAGGCGTCGAAGGAGAAGGGGGACGACGGCCAGGCGCCGCACATCCGCAACTTCCTCGACTGCATGGCCTCGCGCGAGAAGCCGACCAGCGACATCGAGGTCGCCCATCGCTCGACCAACACCTGCCACCTGGGGAACATCGCCTACCAGGTCGGCCGCAAGCTGAACTGGGACGTCGACGCCGAGCGCTTCAAGGACGACCCCGAGGCGGACGCCCTGCTCTCCCGCGAGGCCCGCAAGGGATACGAGCTGCCGAAGGTGTGAGCCCGGCCGAGGGGGCGGGGGAGGAGACCCTTCCCGTCGGCTTCCCCGAGGAACGCGCCCGAATCGACCCGACCCCGGAAGCCCAGCCATGCCCGCGCACGCCGGTCAGTACATGCGGATCCTCGGCCTCCTGATGGAGATGTTCGGGCTGTCGTCGGTCGCGATGTCGTCGCGCGACGGCTCCGGGCACTGGTTCGGGATGACGACGGATCAGGTGTGGACGATCGTGGTCGTCGGCTTCGTCTTCTGGGCGGTCGGCACCGTCGTGAACATCAACGAGGCGTCCCGCCGGCGGGCGCGGCGGGACGACCTCGATTGAGCGCGAGCCCCGATCAGCCCTGGGCCCGCCGGGCCCATGGGCTGTTGGGGTACTCCTGCTTGAGCCGCCGCTCGTACTCGTCGGCGCGGGGGAGCTGGCCCATCTTGCGGAACAGCTCCTCGATGCGCCGCAGCGCGCGAGGATGCTCCTGCTTGTCCTTGGCGTAGAGCAGGTCGACGTGGAGGTACGCCATGAGGGCGTCCTTGGGCTTCGCCGCGGCGGCCAGGCAGTCCCCCAGGGCGTTGTACGCCCGCGACTGCACGGCGAAGTCCTCCGCGGGGGCGGCGGCGATGACCTGCCGGACCAGCGTCTCCGACTCGTCGTAACGGCTGGCGGCGACCAGGGCCTCGGCCTTGACCAGCTCCAGCTCGACCCGCCTCGGCGAGCCTTCCGGGGCGGCAGCGGCGAGGCGGTCTAGCTCGTCCACCGCGGCCTGCGGGTCGCCGGATTTCGCGAGCAGCCGCGCCTTGAGGACCGCCGCGCGGTCGGCCCCGGCGGGGAGCTTGGCCAGCTCGGCGAGGTTGGCCTCGGCTCCCTTGAAGTCCTGGGCGTTGAGCTGCACCCGCGCCAGGGCCTCGCGCGCGGCGACGACGTGCCGGCCCCTGGGGTGGGCCTGGAGGAAGGCAGTCAGCCTGGACACGGCGTCCTTCACGCGGCCGGGCTCGGCGAGGGCCTCGCCGGCCAGGAGCGACGCCTCGCCGAACCTCGCGGCCTCGACGACGAACGGCTTGCCGGCCGCCTCGGTCGCCGCCTTCTGGTACTGCGCGACGGCCTCCTCGACGCGGCCGGCGTCGGCGTTGGTCCGGCCCAGCTGCATCGCCGCCGGCTGGCCCTGGTACTCGATCGACTCGATCTGGTCGGTCGGCACCACGATCGTCGTGGCGCCCAGCGAGACCGTCACCTCGGCGGGGGTCTCCGCCGTGACCGTCCCGCGCACCGCGCCCCCCTGGGCCTGCTTGAACGTCGAGCCGGGGATGAGTTGGACGACGTCGGCCCGAGCCTGGGCGGCGACGAGCAGGCCGGCGAGCGCGACAGCCGCGAGCCGCGTGTGGATCGATGGCATGGGGCTCCCCTCGGTTCGGTTCACTTCAAGGTCGCGAGCAGGTCATCATACTTCTTCTTCATCGCCGGGCCGCCGAGGGTCGGGTTCAGGCGCGTCACGGCCGTCAGGGTCTGCCGCGCCCGCGCGGTCTGCCCCTGCTTCGCGTAGGCGACCGCGGCGCGATACCAGGCGTCGAAGTAGGCCTCGGGGCGGGGCCTGGCGCGGCTTAGCTTCTGGGCGACGTCCTGCCAGTGCGCGCAGGCCGCCCGCCAATCCTCGCGAGCGTCCAGCAGCTCCCCCTTCGCGATCAGCGGGTCGATGTAGCGCGAGTATCGCGGGTCGGTCGTCAGCTCGTCGATCACGGAGGCCGCCGGGTCGAACTTCTTCTGGATCCGGAGCGCCTCGGCGAGCTTCACCTTGGCCCGGAGCAGCCGCTCGACCGCGCCGGGCTGGCCCATGAACTCGGCGTTCCCCTCGGAATCTTCGATCAGCTCGCGGAGGACGCCCTCCGCTTCGGCCCCGGCACCCAGCGAGAGGAGCCCGCCGGCCGCCCAGTGCAGCGAATCGAACGACTGGCCGTCCTCGCTCTCGGCCAGCGCCATGAGGAACGACCGGAAGGACTTCTTCATCTCGGCCAGCTTTTGGGGCTGGTCCGCCTTGGCGAGCCGGTCCAGCTCTGCTTCCAGGAGCCGGCCGAGCTTGAAGTAGAGCCGCGCGCGGTTGGAGCCCTCGCCGCTCTGCTCCAGGGCCCGCATCGAGGCGATGGCCGGCTCGACCTGGCCGGTGTTGATCTGGGCGAGCAGGTACGCCTCCATCAGCCGCCCGTGGGCCGGGCCGGTCCCGGCCGCCTGGGCCTCGACGATGGGCTTGAGGACGGCGATCGCCTCGTCGGCCTTGCCAGACTCCGTGAGCGCCGCGCCGAGGTCGGCGGCGTTGCCGAGGAACCCGACGTCACCCGTCGCCGCGCCGGCCGCCTTGCGGTCGTCGAGCGTCCGCCGGAGGATCGCGACGGCCTCGGCGGCCTCCGCCTCGGCCTCGGCCCGCCTGGCCTCGCCCTCGCGGGCGAGCGCCAGGCTCCTGGCCCAATGGGCGCCGCCGAGCCGCGTCTGGGCCTCCAGGCGGCGCGGCGAGCGCTCGCGGACGGCGGCGAAGTCGGCGAGGGCCAGGTCGTATTCCCCGCGGCCCTGGTGGATCTGACCCATGACGATCCGGGCGTCGTCGGCCTCCTCGCGCTCGGGCCAGGTCGCGGCGGTGAACTTCGCCAGGTCGAGGTAGCGCTCCAGGTCGCCGGCGCGGTCGGCCGCCCTGGACGCCTGGTATTGCTCGAAGATCGCTTGCAGCGCGAGCGCGGCGGCGGGGGGCGCCAGCTCCCAGGTCGAGTGACGGCGCGCGAGGTGGCCGGCGACGACCTCGGCCTCGGGATACTGCTTGTTCATGTAGCAGGCGAAGCCCAGGTCGTAGCGCAGCCGGTTCACCCGATCGGCCTGACGCGGGCCGGCCTTGCCGAGAGCGGCGCGGAGCAGCGCGACGGCGCGGTCCCACTCGCGCGCGGCGAGGGCCTCCTCGGCCTGGCCGGTCGTCTCGTCGAAGCTCAGCCGGGCGATCTCGGACGGCTGGAACGCCGTGCTCGGCCTGTACTTCCTCAGCAGGTCGAGCGCGTCGTTCTTGAAGCGGCTCGGCGCGCGGACGACGGGCGCGAGGGCCTCGACAATCCGCTTGGACGCCTGGTCCTTCTCGGCCTTGGGGGTCTCGGGGGTGACTTGCGCGTCGATGGCGCGGGCCAGCTCGTAGGCAACGCCCAGGCCCTCGACCGAGTCCCGCTCCTCGCGGCGGTCGTGGATCTGGAACCATCGGACGGCCTCGTCCGCGGCCAGGGCGAACTGCTCGCGCTTGGCCAGGGCTATGATGTAAAAATAGCTGACGTGCCGCTTCAGGTCGCGGAGGCGTTCGTCGGGCTGGCCCATCAGGGCGCGATAGTCGCCGATCGCCTCGCCGATCTTGCCCTGCTCCTCGAAGCACTTGCCTCGGTACATCTGCGCGAGCATGCCGGCGGTGGTGCCGCGATATCCCTTCTCCATCGCGTCGAACAGCTCGAGCGCCTTATCGATGATCGGCCCGCGCTCGGCGGCGTCGGATGGGTAGGTCTGAGCCTCCTCGTACAACGCGATGCCGCGCTTGAGGCGCGCGTCGAGCATGGAGTTCCGCAGGCGATCGCGCTGCTCGATCCTCGGGTCGCCGCGCTCCTTGAAGCCGGCGAGGGCCTGGTAAGCGGCGTCCAGCCGCTCGGCGCAGCGCTCGTAGGCCTCCGCGGCCTCGCGGAAGTGGGCGCGGGCCTCGTCGAGCTTGTCCTGCTTCTTCTCGGGATCCTGGGCGTCCTCGGCGACGAGTCGGGCGAGGTGGCCGCGCTCGGCCTGGCCGCGGGCGACCTCGACGAGCGCCTCCATCGCCTCGGCGTCGTCGGGCCGCTCCTTCGCGAACGCCTCGAGCCTGGCCGCGGCGCGGTCCAGCAGCTCGCGACGCCGCGCCAGGTCGACGGTCCGCGACGCCTCGTCGACCAGCATCCGCCCCTCGTGGTAGTCGAGCATCCCCTTCAGGGGCTCGCCCAGCCCCGGGGCGCCGCGCAGCCGTTCGAGGTACTCCGACGCCAGGTCGAAGTACCCGCGCTCGCGCAGGCCCAGCAGGAATGCCGCGGCCGTCCGGGGATCCTCCCCCGCCGTAGCGAGGCCGGGAGCGGTCAGGAGGAGGAGGGAGAGGGCGAGGCCGGCGGCTCGGCGACGGGGCATGACGGACTCCCGCACGACGTCGAAAGGGCGACCGCGATGGGACGGGCCGGACGGATCCACTCTAGGACGAGGCTTTTCGCCGAGTCAAGCGCGGCGGCGGCCGTCCGTCAGCCGGGCGAGTTCAGGTACTGCTCGACCTTGGCCTGCAAGCCGGGGTCGAGCGCCAGGCCGATCTCGCGGCCCTTCTCGACGGCCTCGTCGGCCCCCCAGCCGTTGGCGCGGGCCTGCTGGATCAGCGTGATCGCGGCGGCGCGGCCCCCCTTGCGGCAGTGGACCAGCACCTTCCCCCTCCCCGCCTCCCGGTCGATGAAGGCGCACGCCTCCGCGACCCCCGGGTCGGACAGGACCGGCTGGCCGACGCCGAGGTGGTGATACGCCAGGCCCAACGCCTCGGCCTCGCGACGCTCGGCGGCGACGTCCATCGGCTGCTCGGGCTCGCCATCGTTGCGCAGGTTTACCACGGCGACGTACCCCTCGTCCCGCAGCCGGGCGAGGTCATCCCTCGTCGGCTGGTCGGCGATCGTGATCCGGTCCGTGATCGGCTTCTCCACGTTCATTGCGTCATCCCCGGGGTCGCGGCGGAAGGTCCTCCCTCGGATTGTACCCTGCGGGGGACGGCCGTGGGCCTTTTCCATCTTGACGGTTTTTCAGGAATCGATCATGATACCTACCGCTCGGTAGGCTGCATTGTTTCCCCAGTCGGTCCATTTCCGAGGCCCAGGATGGCGTCGCCCGCGAGGACGGACGAGAGCGAGAGCGAGAGCGAAGCGGCCGGCCAGATCTCCAGGGCCGCGGCGAGGCTGTTCGCGCGTCGGGGGTTCGAGGCGACGTCGACTCGGGAGATCGTCGAGGAGGCCGGGCTGGCCAAGCCGACGCTCTACTACCATTTCGGCAGCAAGGAAGGCCTGGCGAAGGCGCTCCTGGTCGAGCCTCTCTCCGCGTTGGTGGAGCGGCTGGGCGAGATCGTGGCCGAGGAGAGCGACCCGGCGCGGGCGCTCGGTCGGGTCCTGGCCGCGCATTTCGACTACTGCCGGGACGACCCCGACCGTTCGCGGTTCTTCTTCGCGGCGGCGTTCGGCCCCCCCGAGGGGCCGACGGGCTCCTTGATGGCGTGCCGCAAGGAAGACCTCCGGGGGCCGACGGACGCCGCGCTGCGCCGTTGCGTCGAGGCCGGCCTGGTCCCCGAGGACGAGTTCGACGCCTTCGACTCGATGTTCCGGGGCATGCTGACGATCTCGGTCATCGATTTCCTATATCACGACAAACCGCTCGGGGAGGATCGCGCCGGCATGCTGGTGGCGACGCTGCTCCGGGCCTTCGAGGGCCGAGCCGACGACGCCGGCCGGGATGGTCGCGCATGAAACTCCGGATGTTGGCGGCGGCGACGGCGGCGGGCCTGGCGGTCGCGGTGGCGGGCTGCGCCTCCGGCGAGGCCCCGGCCGGGGAGGAAGAGGCCGGCGGCCCCCCGCCGCCGGTGCCGGTCACGGTCGCGGCGATCGAGCGACGGCCGGTCGAGCGGACCATCGAGGCCGTCGGCTCGCTCCGGGGCTGGGAGCAGGTGACGGTCGGTTCGAAGCGATCGGGGCGGGTGCTGAAGGTCCACCACGACATCGGCGACCGGGTCCGCCCCGACGAGCCCCTGGTGGACATCGACCCCGTCGACGCCCGGCTCGCGTACAACGTGGCCGAGTCGAAGTACCTCGCCGAGCTGGTGAAGCTCGGCGTCACGGCCCAGACGGCCGAGGATTTCATCAAGCGCTACGGGATCTCGGAGACCCTGATCTCCGGCCCGCAGACCGAGGAGATCATCGAGAAGGTCCCGGCGGTGGTGCAGTATCGCGTGGCGATGGAGCGGGCCTCGCAGAACCTGGCCCGCCAGCACAAGCTCAGCCAGCGGGGAGCCGGGACCACCCAGGAGCTGGAGGACCAGGAGAGCGAGTACCGGACCTCGGTCGCCGCCTACGACAACGCCAAGTCGACCGCCCGAAACGTCATCGCGATGGCGCTGGCGAACCGGGTGGCGCGCGACCAGGCGGAGCAGCAGCTCAAGGATCTGACGATCCTGGCCCCGCGCCCGCAGGAGGCCCCGCCCACCGGCGGCGAGGCCGTCGACCTCGTCTACGCGATCTCGCGGCGGTCGGTCGCCGAGGGGCAGATGATCCGCGAGGGGGATCCGGTCTTCGACCTGGTGATCGAGGACCCGCTGCGACTGTGGGCCAACATCCCCGAGCGCTACAGCGCCAAGATCAAGCCGGGCCAGCCGGTGCGGATCTCGGTCGCCTCGCACCCCGGCCGGGCGTTCGAGGGGAAGGTGTCGCGGATCAACCCGACGGTCGACGCCGAGAGCCGCACGTTCCAGGTCGAGGCGCTGGCGACGAACGGGGAGGGCCTGCTCCGCCCCGGGGGCTTCGCCAAGGCCGTGGTGGTCGTGGAGACCGAGGCCGAGGCCACCGTCGTCCCCGTCGAGGCGATCGTCCAGTACGCCGGCGTGACCAAGGTCTTCGTCCTCGACGGCGACCACGTCCGCGCGGTGGACGGGCTGGTCCTGGGCAAGGAAGGGGCCGGCTGGGTGGAGGTCGTGTCCGACAAGATGCCCACCTCCGGCAGCGTCGTCGTCACCGGCCAGTCCAAGCTCGCCGACGGCTCCGGCGTGATCGTCCGCGAGCCCGACCGGGACGCCGAGCCCAGCCTCCACGCCGAGGCCGTCAAGCAAGCGGCCAGGAATTAAGCCCGGCTCGGGCCCGACGGCCACGACGACCTCGGTTTCAGCGAACGCCTCGATCTCGCCCTCTTCGTCGCGAAGCTGGGCATCCGCCCTGGATCTCGCCCATGACGATCTCCGATGTCTGCATCAATCGACCGGTCTTCACCTGGGTCCTGATGATCGTCCCCCTGGTGCTGGGGGCGGTCTCGTACTCGGAGCTGGGGGTCGACCTGTTCCCGGACGTCGACTTCCCGGTCTGCACGGTGACGACCGTGCTCCAGGGGGCGAGCGTGGAGGAGATGGAGTCCACGGTCACGAAGCCGATCGAGGACATCATCAACACCGTCTCCGGCATCGACGAGCTGCGCTCGACGACGCAGGAGGGGGTCTCGGTGGTCGTCGTGCAGTTCCTCCTGTCGAAGAACGGCGACGTCGGGGTGCAGGAGGTCCGCGACAAGGTCAACACCATCCTCGCGGAGCTGCCCGAGGGGACCGAGGCGCCGATTATAGACAAGTTCGACACCGGCTCCATGCCCGTGCTCACCATCGCCGTCTCCGGCCGGCGCGACTTCCGGGAGGTCACGGAGCTGGCCCGGCGTCGGATCAAGGAGCGGCTGGAGACCGTGCCGGGGGTCGGCTCGATCACGCTGGTCGGCGGCCGGACGCGGGCGATGAACGTCGTCGTCGACGCCGACCGGCTCGCCGGCTACAACCTCTCGGTGGAGGACGTCCGCTCGGCGCTGCTGCGCCAGAACCTGGAGGTCCCCGGCGGCCGGATCGACCAGGGCCCGCGCGAGCTGGTCCTGCGGACGCTGGGCCGGCTCCAGACCGAGCGCGAGTTCGCCGACCTGATCATCGCCAACCGCAACGGCTACCCGATCCGCGTCCGGGACGTGGGCCGCGCCGAAGACTCCCACGAGGAGCCCCGCAGCCTCGCCCGGCTGGACGGCAGCCCGGCCGTGAGCCTGGTCGTCCAGAAGCAGTCGGGCGTGAACACCGTGCAGCTCGTCCACGACCTGAAGGAGCGGCTCGGCGAGCTGAAGGCGACGCTCCCGCCCGACATCGCCACCGAGATCATCCGCGACCAGTCGCGGTTCATCGAGAAGTCGATCGAGGAGGTGAAGCTGCACCTCGTCCTGGCCGCGGTGCTGGTCTCGCTGACCATCCTCCTGTTCATCCGCGACTGGCGGACGACCCTGATCGCCACCCTGGCGATCCCGACGTCGATCATCCCGACGTTCATGTTCATGCATTACATGGGCTTCACGCTCAACAACATCACGATGCTGGCCCTGATCCTGGCGATCGGCATCGTGATCGACGACGCGGTGGTCGTCCACGAGAACATCTTCCGCCACATGGAGGAGGACGGGCTCGACGCGATGACGGCCTCGCGCAAGGGGACGCGGGAGATCGCGCTGGCGGTCATGGCGACGAGCCTCTCGCTGATCGTCATCTTCCTGCCGATCGCGTTCATGGGGGGCGTGGTCGGCCGGTTCTTCTCCAGCTTCGGCGGCACGGTGGCGTTCGCCGTGGCGATGAGCCTGTTCGTCTCGTTCACCCTCACGCCGATGCTCTGCTCGCGGTTCCTCAAGCTGGAGCCGGCGCACGACGGGCACGCGGCGAATTCGAAGTCGGGCTTCATCTGGCGCGCCCTCGACGGGAGCTACGGGGCCTTCCTCCGCGGGGCGCTCCGGTTCAAGTTCCTGGTGATCCTCGCGTCGATCGGCGTGATCGCGTCGACGATCCCGGTCGGCAAGGCGGTCGGCTTCTCGCTCATCCCGCGCGACGACCAGAGCGAGTACGAGATCAGCGTCACCACGCCGGAGGGCTACAGCCTGGAGCGGACGTCGGAGCTGATGACGGAGCTGGAGGGGCGGGTCCGCAGGCTGAAGGGGACGCGGTACATCTTCACGTCGATCGGCTCGACGACGGGGCGGGCGGTCAAGGGGGCGGGCGACGTCACCCGCGCGACGATCTACGTCCGCATGGACGAGCTGGAGGACCGCGACTACTCGCAGTTCGACGTCCAGCAGGAGGCCCGCGAGTTCCTGACCGACTACCCCGACCTCCGCGCCAGCGTCAACGACGTCTCGCCGTTCCACGGCGGCAACCGGCCGCAGACCTTCCAGCTCAACCTGGGGGGGCCGGACCTGGAGAAGCTGGCGGAGTACGCCGACGGGCTGGTCGCGGGCCTGCGGAAGGACGGCCGGGTCGTCGACCTGGACACGACGCTCTCCCTGCGCAAGCCCGAGGTCCAGGTGGTGGTCGACCGCGAGGCGGCGAGCGACCTGGGCGTGCCGGTCGGCACCATCGCCGATAGCCTCCGGGTCCTCGTCGGCGGCCTCCCGGTCACCCGCTTCCGCGACGGCGACGAGCAGTACGACGTCTGGCTCCGGGCCGACGCCGCGGCGCGGGGGTCGGTCGACGAGATCTATCAGCTCACGCTCCCCTCCCCCAAGGCGGGTCTGGTGAAGCTCTCCAGCCTGGCGGAGCTGGTCGACGATCGCGGGCCGACGGAGATCGAGCGGCTCAACCGCGAGCGGATCGTCACCGTGCTGGGGAACCCGGAGGGCATCGCGCTGGGGGACGCCGTCGGGGTCGCCCAGGGGATCATCAAGGACATGGACCTGCCGCCGGGGTACTCCTACGTCCTGACCGGCCAGGCGAAGACGATGAAGGAGATGGTCTACCACTTCACCGTGGCGTTCGTCCTCTCGATCGTGTTCATGTTCCTGATCCTCGCCGCCCAGTTCGAGAGCTGGACGCAGCCCGTCGCCATCCTGGCCGCGCTGCCTGTGACGGTGCCGTTCGGCATCCTGTCGCTCTACCTGTTCGAGACGCCGCTGGACCTCTACGCCCTGTTCGGCCTGTTCATGCTGGTGGGGATCGTCAAGAAGAACGGCATCCTCCAGGTGGACGCCACGAACCAGCTCCGCGCCCGGGGCGTGCCGCGCCACCAGGCGATCCTGGAGGCCAACCACACCCGGCTGCGGCCGATCCTGATGACGACGATCATGCTCGTCGCGGCGATGGTGCCGATGGCGCTCGGCCAGGGCCCCGGCGCCGGCGCCCGGGCGAGCATGGCGAAGGTCATCATCGGCGGCCAGATGCTCTCGCTGCTGCTGGCCCTGCTCGTCACGCCGGTCTTCTACGTCCTGCTCGACCAGATGGCGAACCTGGCGCGCCGGATGGGGATCCGCTTCTCCGTCGAGCAGCCCCCGGCGCCCGAGCCGACGCTGGAGGCCGTCGAGGCCGCCTGAGTCTGTCGCGAGATCGGCGCGCGAAAGAGGCCGCCGCCCCGGATCGT
>NZ_JBBCIR010000105.1:0-59213 GCF_037189885.1 Paludisphaera sp. | reverse complement strand
CCCCGGGAGGGACGGTCGAGGGGGCGGCCTTCGTGCGCGGAGACTCCGGCGCGGGTCGGGTCAAACCGACTTGGCCTTCCAGGTGGACCAGGCGGCGAGGGCCGACGCGGCCACGTCGGGGCCCTTCCAGTCGGCCGGGGTGAAGACGGCCATCTTCGGCGGCGACGCGGGCTTGGTCGATTCCTTGACGACGACGGGGGCGTTCGTCTTCACGACCGGCTCGGACCTCTTCACGTCGGCCGAGAGGGAGACGGGCTGGGCGGCGGCCGTCGTGGAGGCCTTCACCTGGTTCGCGGCGTTCATGGCCGTCCGCAGCCGGCCGTCCCAGGGCTTGCTGGTGACGAAGTCCTGGGCCACGTTGAGGTTCGAGACCGTGACCTCGACCTCCTTGATGACAACGTCGTTCTCGCTGGCGGTCACCTTGTACCGGCCCGCCGACAGGGGAATCTGGTAGCCGCCGGACTCCCAGCTCCTGGTGGAGGCGGTCTGGCCGGTCTCGACGTTGGTGGCGTCGATCGCGACCCCCCCCTTCCCCTCGCCCGGCGTGTAGAAGTCGTCGCCGTCGTTGTCGTGATAGACCACGCCGACGACCTTGGGGGCGGTGGACGCGTCGCGGCCGAAGTTCTGGGTGACGACCACGGGCCCGATCTTGCCGGTCGTCTTCGTGACGCCCACGCCGACGTCGGTGAACGACGCCTCGGGGGCCACGCCCGGCTGGATCAGGTTGCGGCGGTGGCCGGCGTCGGCGACTCCCCAGTCGTACATGAACGCCTGCGTGGCGTTGTCGACGCTCTTGGCGTAAGCGTAGGCATTCTCGGCGGTCGCGGAGCCGTTGAAGCCCGCCCGCTTCATCCGATCCTCGGGCGAGGAGCCGTCGGAGCCGGTGTGCGACTGATACTTGTTCGCGGCCATGTCCTCGCTGTGAGCCTGGGCGGCCTCGGCGAGGTCGGGATTCCACGCGACCGGCGGCAGCGCCCGGCTGGAGGCGACGGTCGCCTTCACCGCGTCGACGTCCACGTTGTAATGGTCCAGCGTCCGCTTCACGTCGGAACCGACCGAGCCCATCCACTGCGAGGCGGCCTGCGGGTTCGTCCGCGCCAGGTTGATCAGCGAGAGGGCCAGTTGCTGCTCATTATTGGGGACGGCCGACGAAAGGAGCTGACGGTCCTCGAGGCCCTCGAAACGCAGCGATCGTCTTGACGTCGGTCGAGCCATACTGACCTCCCTGTCCGTGGCGATCGGCGGGCCTTCTTGGCCCGTCCGCCTGAACGCGATCTTCCCTGATCGTCCTATCTACATCGTGCCGGACGACCCCGATGACTTGAGCGAATCCGCCGTTGACGGCGTCCTTCGCCCTCGTCCCGACGAAACACTCATAGAGCAACGGGCGTGCCATCGCCGGGAAACGAGCTTCCCAATTCCCCGCCCCCCAGCCCAAATTCCAGGCCGGGCCGGGGTTGCGTCGCGGGCCGGCGGACGCGGATTTCCTCCGGGCGGGCTCCGCCGTCAAGGTCGGGCTAGCGGGATCCCCCGCGCTGTCAAGAGGAAATTACAAATCGGCCGTTCTTACAAGGCCCCGGGGAAACGCTTTCCGACCTAAATTCGGGCTCAAGTTGGGACTTGCGCCGACCGACGGGTTGCCCCGAGCCGGCCCCGGGCGCGCCGTTCGCTTGTCCGCGCTGGGGCTTGCGAGTTAGCCTTGGGGACGTCCCGCCGGGCGCGCTCGCGCCCCGGGGACCGCCCTTGCTGGAGTTCGCCGAGATGATGACCGTGGACGCCGCGCTTGCCGGGATCGAGAAGGCCGTGAAGGGGGGCGAGCTGTCGGAGCCGGCCGCGGCGGGGATCCGTCGCTGGCTGTCCGAGGGGCCGTTCGCCCGGTACCGCGAGACGCTCCTCGCCGAGATCGAGGCCGGCCGCTGGAAGTCGCTCGACGACGCCTTCTACGCCGTCCTGGAGTTCGGCACCGGCGGGCGTCGCGGCATCATGTACCCCGTGGGCACCAACGTCCTGAACGAGCGGACCATGGCCGAGAGCGCCCGCGGCCTGGCCGACTACGTCGCCGCGAAGAAGGGCCCCGGCGCCCCGCTCGCCTGCGTCATCGCCCGCGACACCCGCCACAACTCCCCCGAGTTCGCCGCCCTCTGCGCCCGCGTCCTGGCCGCGGCGGGGTTCAAGGTGTACCTGTTCCCCGAGGCCCGCTCCACCCCCCTGCTCTCCTTCGCCGTGCGCCACCTGGGATGCGACGCCGGGATCATGATCACGGCCTCGCACAACCCGCCGTCCGACAACGGCTTCAAGTGCTACAACAACGTCGGCGGCCAGGTGATCCCCCCGGACGACTCCGGGATCATCGCCCGCGTCACCGCCGCCTCCGACCGCGACATCCCGGAGAAGCCGCTGGAGGAAGGCCTGGCCGACGGCTCCATCGTCCACGTCGGCGAGGAGGTCGACCGGGCCTACATCGCGGCGGTCGTCGGCGAGTCGGTCAGCCACGCCCGGGGGATCTCCATCGTCTACACCCCCCTGCACGGCGTCGGCGAGACCTCGGTCGCCGCGGCGCTCGCCGCCGACGGCTTCGCGGACGTCAACATCCTGGCCTCCCAGCGGACCCAGGACGGCGACTTCCCCAACGTCCCCGGCCACGTCTCGAACCCCGAGAACCCCGCCACGTTGCAGGCCGCGATCGACGAGGCCCGCAAGACGGGGGCCGACCTGGTCCTCGCCAGCGACCCGGACGCCGATCGCATCGGCGTCGGCCTGCCGGCCACCGGCGACACCGCCGGCGAGTGGATCACGCTGGACGGCAACCAGATCGGCGTGCTGCTCTCCGCGTTCGTGATGAAGCAGTACGCGGACCTCGGCCGGCTCCGGCCCGACCACTACATCGTGACCACTCTGGTCTCCACGACCATGGGCAGGGCGTTGGCCCTGCGCGAGGGCATCCGCGCCGAGGACGACCTGCTCGTCGGCTTCAAGTGGATCGCCGAGCGCGTCGACCGCGAAGGGCCGGCCGGCTTCCTGTTCGGCTTCGAGGAGTCCTACGGCTACCTCAAGGGGACCTACGCCCGCGACAAGGACGCCGCCGTCGCCGCCATGCTCTTCGCCGAGCTGGCCGCCACCTGCAAGGACCGCAAGCAGACCGTCGTCGAGTACCTGGACGATCTCTACATCGACGTCGGACATCACGCCGAGCGCCTCATCAACAAGACCTACAAGGGGCGCGAGGGGCTGGAGAAGATGCGGTCCATCATGAAGGCGTTCCGCGAGACGCCGCCGATGACCGTCGCCGGGCTGGCCGTCACCCAGGTCCACGACTACCGGACCCACGAGATCCGCGACGTGAAGGGCGTCGAACGCCCCACCCTGCTCCCCGAGCCCTCCGGCGACCTGCTGATCTTCCACACCGAGCGCGAGGGGGTCCGCTTCGCCGCCCGGCCGTCGGGGACGGAGCCCAAGATCAAGTTCTATCTCTTCGCCCGCTCGACCGTGGACGGGCCCGACGCCCTCCCCGCCGCCAAGGCCCAGACGAAGGCGATGCTTGACCAAATGACCACCGACATCGAAAAATATCTCGACGACGTGGCCTGATCCGACCACCTCCCCGCGCGGGCGGGCGGTCCGGGTCGGGCTCACGGTCGCGGAGGCCCCATGTCCGACACCAAGACCCACCCCGACCGATCCCCCGCCGAGAAGGTCCGCGACTTCCCCAACACGCCCGGCGTGTACCTGATGAAGGACGCGCACGGGCGCGTGATCTACATCGGCAAGGCCAAGAATCTCCGCGCCCGCGCCGGTTCGTACTTCCACAAGGCCGCCGAGACCGACAAGCGCATCGTCAACTGGATCGGCGAGGTGGCGGACATCGACCACCTCCCGGCCGACAGCGAGGTCGACGCCCTCCTGATGGAGGCGCGGCTCATCAAGGACATCCAGCCCCGCCACAACCGCGACCTGAAGGACGACAAGTCCTTCCCGTATCTCCAGATCACGGTCGGCGACGACTTCCCCCGCGTCAACTTCACCCGGACGCCGCTGGATTCCGGCGTGAAGCTCTACGGCCCGTTCCCCCGGGCCAAGAGCCTGCGCGGGGCGATCCAGGTGCTGCAACGCATCTTCAAGTTCCGCACCTGCTCCCTGGAGATCGAGGAGGACGACCCCCGCTGGCGCTGGTTCCGCCCCTGCCTGCTGGCGTCGATCGGCCAGTGCACCGCCCCGTGCAACCTGCGGATCGACCGCGAGACCTACCGCCGCGACATCCATCGACTGCGGCTGTTCCTCGACGGAAAGAAGGACGTGCTCCTCAAGGAGATGGCCGAGGAGATGCGCGAGGCGTCCCGCGAACTCCAGTTCGAGAAGGCCGCGCGGATCCGCGACGAGATCAAGGCCCTGGAGAACCTGAACCTCCGCGGCGACCTGGCCAAGCACGCCCAGCCCGAGGTCTTCTACATCGACCCGCGCCGGGGCCTGAAGGGCCTGAAGAAGGTGCTCCAGCTCGATTCGATCCCCCGGACGATCGACGGCGTGGACATCGCGCACCTGGGCGGGACGGAGACGGTCGGCTCGCTGGTGACGTTCGTGGACGGCCTGCCCTTCAAGCCGGGCTACCGCCGGTATCGCATCAAGAGCGTGGCCGGCGTGGACGACTTCGCGTCGATCCGCGAGGTCGTCTCCCGGCGCATCGACGGCCTTCGCGAGCGCGACGAGCCGTTCCCCGACATCTTCCTGATCGACGGCGGCAAGGGGCAGCTCAACGCCGCGCTCGAAGCCTTCGAGGCGAAGGGGGTCCAGCCGCCGACGCTCATCTCGCTCGCCAAGCGCGAGGAGGAAATCTACGTCCCCGGCCGATCCGACCCGATCGTCCTCCGCCGCCGCGCCTTCTCCCTGCGCCTCCTCCAGTACGTCCGCGACGAGGCCCACCGCTTCGCCCAGCACTACCACCACATGCTCCGCAAGAAGCGCGTCCTCGGCGACGAGTGACATCGTGAAAACTTACGAAACATCATCATGTCCAAGCGCCTGATCACCGTCAGCAAGTACCTGGCGAAGCACCTTCGGCACGCCCCGCAAGACCTCGGGTTGACGCTTCAGCCCGGCGGCTGGGTCGCGGTCGACGACCTGCTCGCCGCGACCCGCCAGCACGGGTTCCCGATCACCTTCGACGAGTTAATCGAGTGCGTCGAGACCAACGACAAGCGGCGGTTCGCCTTCGACGTCTCGGGCGAGCTGATCCGCGCCAACCAGGGGCACAGCGTCGAGGTGGACCTCCAGCTTGAGGCTTGCGAGCCCCCCCCTACCCTCTACCACGGCACGGTGGAGCGGTTCATGCCGTCGATCCTGGAATCCGGCCTGACGCGCGGCAAGCGTCACCACGTCCACCTCTCGGGCGACGTGGAGACCGCCCGCAAGGTCGGCGCGCGACGCGGACAGCCGGTCATCCTCGCCATCGAAGCCGGCCGAATGGGCCGCGACGGCCGCGAATTCCTCCGCTCGGCCAACGGCGTCTGGCTGACCGACGCCGTGCCGCCCGAGTACCTGTCACGGATCTGACGCGCGGCTCCGTGACGACTTCGCGACATCCCGCCATGGCTGTCGCCCGGCCCGGAGCCGGGCCGGGGCGGCGAGGGATTCAGTCGGGCCGGCGCGCCGGCTATGATGGGGCCTCCGTGGCGGATTCGGTCGGCGAAACGGTTCGAGGGCAAGGCGGATGCGCGCGGCATATATCGAGAAAACCGGCCCCCCCGACGTGATCCGGGTGGGCGACCTCCCCGTCCCCGAGCCCGGTCCCGGGCAGGCGTTGGTGCGGGTCAAGGCGGTGGCCCTCAACCCGTTCGACCTCTACCTGCGGGCGGGCATCGTGAAGATGCCGATGACCTTCCCCTACATCCTGGGGAGCGACTTCGCCGGGGTGGTCGAGAAGGTCGGCCCCGAGGTGGGGATGTTCAGCCCGGGCGATCGCGTCTGGGGGTCGAACCAGGGGCTCAAGGGCCGCCAGGGGGTCGCGGCCGAGTTCGCCGCCATCGACGAGGGGTGGCTCAACCCCATCCCCGAGGGGCTCGCCGACGTCGACGCCGCCGCGATGGCGATGGTCGGCATCACCGCGCACCTGGGCCTCTTCCACCGCGCCGGGCTCAAGGAGGGCGAGGCCGTCTACGTCCCCGGCGGCGCGGGGGGCGTCGGCTCGATGGTCGTCCAGATGGCCAAGGCCGCCGGCGCCCGCGTCGCGACCTCCGCCGGCTCCCCCGACCGCATCGACCTCTGCAAGCAACTCGGCGCCGACCTCGCCTTCAACTACAAGACGGCGGACCTCGCCGCCACGATCCGCGAGTTCGGCCCCGAAGGCATCGACGTCTGGTACGAGACCCAGCGCGAGCCCGATTTGCCCACCACCGTCCCACTTCTCAACACCCGCGGGCGGATGGTCCTGATGGCCGGCCGCGACGCGACCCCCGCCCTCCCCCTCGGATCGTTCTACCCGCGCGACTGCTCCCTGCTGGGATTCGCCATGTTCAACGCCTCGGCCGAGGAGCAACAGGCCTGCGCGTCGGACATGATCCGTTGGGTCCGCGAGGGGAAGCTCAGGCCGCTCGTCGGCCGGACCTTCCCGCTCGCCGAGGCCGCCGAGGCCGAGCGCTTCCTGGAGTCCAACACGATCGGCAAGGCGGGCCAGCTCGCCGGCAAGGTCGTGATCCTCGTCGACTGACGAACCATCGAGACCCTCTTATCCCCGTCCGCCAACCGTAGAGGCCCGTTCGCCGATGAACCTGCTCACGACATTCGCCGGCTCCATGATGGAGGGGTTCCTCCCCGCCGGCTGGGACCTCGCCAAGATCGACGAGTGCTGCTCCCAGCCCCCCGAGTCGATCGGCGACCGCCAGCCCTGGTGGAATCCCGGCTTCGAGCTGATCCCCTGCCGCGACGTCGCGGACTTCGACGTGATGATGGGCCACGAGATCGCCTCCACGATCCGGAGCGCCCGCGACCGCGGCAAGCCGGCCGCCTTCATCCTCCCCGTCGGGCCGATGGGCATGTATCGCTGGGCCGTCTACTTCCTCAAGGAGTGGGACGTCTCGTGTGATCACGTCCACGGATTCAACATGGACGAATGGAGCGACAAGGAGGGGAACACCCTCCCCTCCAACGACCCCGGCGCGTTCCAGAACGCGATGGAGCAGGCATTCTACGGCCCGCTCGGCAAGCTGACCGCCCCAGAGGCCCAGCGCCATTTCGCCACGACCGACAGCCTCCCCCACTACGCCGACCGGATCGGCGAGCTGAAGTCCAAGGGGGCCGAGCTGTACGTCGTCTTCGGCATCGGCCGGGTCTGCCACATCGCCTTCTGGGAGCCCCACTTCGCCGCCGAGTATCCCACCGTCGACGACTGGAAGAAGGCCACCCATCGCATCGGTGCCCGGCTCCACCCGCTGACCATCGAGCAGAACGCGCTCACCAGCTTCAAGAGCCGCACCACGCTCGTCCCGGCCTTCGCCAACACGATCGGCCCCGGCCTGTTCCTCCAGGCCGACAAGATCATCGGCGGCGCCGAGGGGGTCTTCGGTCGCGGCATGCAGTGGCAGGGGACCAGCCTCTGGATGACCCTCCGCTACGGTGCCGACCCCTGGGTCCCCAGCACCTTCATGCCCACCCTCCCCGGCCGCCTCTTCTACCACGAGGAACTGGCCGGCCCCCTGGTCCCAGGCATGAATTGACCCCCCCGGCCCGACGCGGGGACGGCATCCGAAGGCCGTCCCCGCCGGGCGTCGCGCGGGCCTTGTGGCCGGTCGGCGGGGGGCTTAGATTGGGGTCTCCTCGACCCCCTCCCACTGTCCGAAAGCCGCCCGGCGAGGCCCCCGATGACCGCTTTCTTCCCCGACATCCCCAAGATCCAGTACGGCGGCCCGAAGTCGCGGAACCCGCTGGAGTTCAAGCACTACAACGCCGACGAGGTCGTCGGCGACAGGACGATGCGGGACCACCTGCGGTTCTCCGTTGTCTACTGGCACACCTTCACGAACCCCCTCTCCGACCCCTTCGGCGCGGGGACCGCCCTCCGCCCCTGGGACGACGGCTCGAACTCGGTCGCCAACGCCCAGACCCGCGCCCGCGCGGCGTTCGAGTTCATCGAGAAGCTCGGCGCGCCGTTCTACGCCTTCCACGACCGCGACGTCGCCCCCGAGGGCGCCACCCTCAAGGAGAGCCACGCCAACCTCGACGCCGTGGCGAAGGTGCTGAAGGAGGAGCAGGAGCGCACCGGGATCAAGCTCCTCTGGGGGACCGCCAACCTCTTCTCCAACCCCCGCTACATGCACGGGGCCGCCACCAGCCCCAATCTGGAGGTCTTCGCCTTCGCCGCCGCCCAGGTGAAGAAGGCCATGGAGGTGACGCTCGAACTCGGCGGCGAGGGCTACACCTTCTGGGGGGGCCGCGAAGGCTACATGACCCTCCTGAACACCGACATGAAGCGCGAGCTGGACCACCTCGGCCGGTTCCTGCGGATGGCGGTCGATTACAAGGAGAAGATCGGCTTCAAGGGCGCCTTCTACATCGAGCCCAAGCCCAAGGAGCCGACCAAGCACCAGTACGACTCCGACGCCGCCGCCTGCCTCAACTTCCTGCGGACCTACGACCTCCTGCCCCACTTCAAGCTCAACCTGGAGACGAACCACGCCACGCTCGCCGGGCACGAGATGATGCACGAGATGGAGGTGGCCATCGGCGCGGGGGCGCTGGGGTCGATCGACGCCAACACCGGCGACTATCTCCTGGGGTGGGACACCGACCAGTTCCCGACCAACATCTACCTGACGACCCAGTGCATGCAGGGCGTGCTGGCGATGGGGGGCTTCACCACCGGCGGCGTGAACTTCGACGCCAAGGTGAGGCGCGAGAGCTTCGAGCCGGTCGACCTGTTCCATGCCCACATCGGCGGCATGGACGCCTTCGCGCGCGGCCTCAAAATCGCGCACGCCATCCGCGAGGATGGCCGCTTCGCCGAGTTCGTCAAGGCCCGATACGCGAGCTGGGACAGTGACCTGGGACGCGAGGTCGAGGCCGGGAGGTCGAGCTTCGCCGACCTGGAAGCCTACATCCTCCCGAAGGGGGAGGCCGCGCGCAACCCGAGCGGCCGGCAGGAGATGCTCGAAAACCTGCTCAACGACTACATCTGAGCCGGGCCGCCGGCGAGCCGGCCTGGCGCGGGCCCTTGGGCTCGGCGCCGATGATCGGGAGGGGCCAGGCGGGTGGGGCCATGTCGCGGATCGGACCTGGTCGCATCTCGGGCTCCTTCGGGGTTGGTTGCCTAGGGTGAGACGCCCTCCCCATGAGCATGGTTCGCGCCGGGGCCGCCGGAACGGGGCGGTCCCGCCGCGTTTTCGGGTCCGGTGGCGCCGGCGGGATGGGCTGGCCGGATTCCCGGGGCTTTGGTAAGAAGTCGCTCAAGCGTCGGGGCACGCGCGCCGAGAGGCCGCGAGCCGACGGCGGGGTCGGGACGGGTCCGCCCGAGGACGACACGCTTCGGAAGATGGAGGGAACCATGCGAAGATGGGGAGCGATGATCGGCCTGGGCGGCTTGCTCGGGGCGTTGACCTTCGGGGGCGCCCCGGCGTCCGGGCAGGCCCAGGCCCCCGCCGCGGCCCAGCCCCCCGCGCGGGCGCAGGCCGCCGCCGACATCGACGTCGAGACCCTGCTGAAGCGCTGGGAGGGGCAGAG
Organism: Paludisphaera sp.; assembly: GCF_037189885.1. Lineage (NCBI taxonomy): Bacteria > Pseudomonadati > Planctomycetota > Planctomycetia > Isosphaerales > Isosphaeraceae > Paludisphaera > Paludisphaera sp. The sequence continues at coordinate 49,508 of NZ_JBBCIR010000105.1, read as the reverse complement.
CACCAAGCTCAAGACCCTGGACGTGACGATCTTCCGCACCGACCGCGTCCCCTCGTTCGACGAGATCGAGTACTTCGAGGGGCGCGCCCTGTTCAAGAACCCCAACCTGGCGTTCATCGACTTCAGGAAGATCAAGCAGGACCCCCAGGGGAAGCCGCTGAAGAAGGACGACGGGTCGTGGGACAGCATCCACGACGAGCGCATCCAGTGCACCGGCTCCGAGGTCTGGCAGTACCGCAGCGACACGCGGCAGATCTTCATCTTCCCGCTGGAGAAGGACCAGGCCGAGAAGGCCATCGAGGAGGGCCCCCTCCCCTTCCTGTTCAACATGAAGGCGGAAGAGGCCAAGGACCGCTACGAGATGAAGATGCTCGCCCCGCCGGACGCCTCGTCGTACGCCGTGGCGATCACGCCCAAGCTCGACGTCGACCGCGAGAGCTTCAGCCGCGCGTCGGTCCAGCTCGACCGCTCGTTCATGCTCCCCGTCCGGATCCTGCTCGTCTCGCCCGACGGCAAGAGCACCAAGGACTTCAAGATGGAGTCCGTGAAGCCGAACGTCGCGGTGGACGGCAAGAACTTCGTCGGCCAAGAGTTCGAGAAGTGGAAGGTCGTCCGCAACCCGACCGGCGAGACGCCCGGCGCGCGGCAGCCCCCGGCCCAGGCGCAGCCCGCCGGCGAGGCCCGGCGCCCCGCCCCGGCCAACGCCCCGCGATCGGCCGCCGCCCCCGCCGCCCGGCGCTGAGCCGCCCCGGCCCGTAATGCCCGCCGAGCCCTCCCCCGGGAGGGCTCGCGTGCGCGCCGGCCTGGATCGTCGGGCGTTTGACGGTGATTTTCGCCGCCCCTATAATCAGCGCGGTTGAACAGCGAGGGAGGCGTTCGTGGTAACCCCGGGCGCCGCGGTCGCCGCGGTTCGCGAGTCCCGAAGCCGGACCCCTCGCACGGTCACGCCGCGACGTCGGTACGCGGAGGGAGTCCCACTCTGATGAAGCGCGCCGTTGTCGCCCGCCACGCCCTCGCCTCGGTGATCGCGCTGATGCTCACGACGGCCGCGGCGATGGCCCAGGCCCTCGACGCCGCCGCGCCCGCGGGAGAGGCGACGCCCGGCCAGTTCTTCACCGTGACCGAGCCGATCACCCACGAGCAGATCGCCCAGGTCCGAGCCCGGACCCGCCACCTCGTCGACCAGGCGTCGCGCCGCGAGGGGGCCAAAAGCCCGATCCTCGTCTTCCAGTTCCTCCCCGGCGAGTCCGCGCCGGGGAGCAGCGACTTCGGCGCGGCCTACGACCTGGCGAACTACATCGCCCGCGACCTCGGCGGCGCCCGTCTGACGGTGGCCTACGTGCCGAAGCCGCTGACCGGCTTCGCGGTCCTGCCGGCCCTCGCCTGCACCGAGATCGTGATGGGCTCCCAGGCCAGCCTCGGGCCGATCACGCCCGAGACCCAGTCGTTCGACCCCGCCCTCCGCGAGCCCGTCCGGTTCCTGGCCGTGCGGAAGGCCCGCGACGCCGACCTGATCCTTGGCATGCTCGACCGCGACGCCGACCTCCGCCTGGTCCGCACGGCCGACCGGGGCGCCCACTACGTCATGGCCGAGAACCTGGACGAGTTCCGAAGCTCCCGCCAGGTCGTCGACGACAAGCCCGCCTGGGAGGGGGGCCGCCGGGGCGTCCTGACCGCCGAGCGGGCTCGCGACGAGGGCTTCGCCAAGCGCCTGGCCGAGACCCCCGCGGAGGTCGCCGCCTTCTACCGCATCGCCGGCCAGTCCACCCTCGACGACCCCACGCTGGGGCAGTTGCCGCGCCCGGTCTGGATCAAGATCGAGGGCCCCATCGAGCCGGCGATGGTCTCCTACCTCGGGCGCAGGATCGGCCAGGCCAGGCGAGAGGCCGCCAACCTCGTCTTCTTCGAGATCGACAGCCCCGGCGGCCTGATCGAGCCGGCCGACGCGATCGCCGACCTGATCGCCGGCGTCCAGGACATGAAGACGGTCGCCTACGTCAACGAGCGAGCCCTGGGGGTCGCCGCGCTGCTCCCGCTGGCCTGCCGCGACATCGTCTTCGCCGAGGGGGGCCGGCTCGGCGACGTCGACCAGCTCGTCACCGGGCGGGGGGCCCTCCAGCCGCTCTCGGAGGCCCAGATCGACGCCCTGGCCGAGAAGGCCGCGTTCCTCGCCTCGCGCAAGGGGCACTCGCCCGACGTCGCGCGGGCGCTCGTCGACCCGGCCGTCGAGCTGGTCGACGCCCTCGACTCGGAGACCGGGGCGACCCGTCCCGTGGCCCGCGACGCGGCCGAGGCCGATCGCGACAGGTTCAAGAACATCGTGGCGCGGAACGTCGGCGCGGAGGGGCCGCTGCTGATCACGGCCGCGGACGCCGAATCCTTCGGCATGGGCCAGGTGGTCCGCGACCTGGAGGAGTTGAAGGCGCTTCACGGCCTCCAGGGGGTGCCGATCCGCGTCGAGGGCCCCACCTGGGTCGACGAGCTGGTCACGACCCTGACCGATCCCTACGTGAGCTGGCTGCTGCTGTTCGTCGGCCTGTTCATGATGGTGCTGGAGCTGAAGCTGCCGGGCATCGGCCTGCCGGCGATCACCTCCGCCCTGGCGTTCATGCTCTTCTTCTGGAGCCACTACCTCGGCGGCACGGCCGACCAGCTGGAGATCATCCTGTTCCTGCTCGGCCTGCTCGCGCTGGCGATCGAGCTGTTCGTCCTGCCGGGCTTCGGCGTCTTCGGCATGGCGGGGATCGCGCTGATGCTCGTCAGCATCGTCATGGCGAGCCACACCTTCGTCTGGCCGACCCAGGAGTACGAATACCGCGAGATGGGCATCACGCTCATCCAGCTCACCGGCGCGCTGCTGGGCGTGACCGCGGGCGCCGTGGTCCTGGCCCACTACCTCCCGGGCATCCCGATCTTCAACCGGCTGATCCTCAAGCCCGAGCCCTGGGACGAGCCCGCGACCGACCCGACCGCGAAGCCCTCGATGGAAGGCTACGAGTCGCTGGCCTTCCTGATCGGGGAGACCGGGCGGACCACGTCCCCCCTGCGCCCGACGGGCAAGGCTCGTTTCGGCAACCTGCTGATCGACGTGACCGCCGACAACTTCTACATCGAGCCCGACAGCCTCGTCGAGGTCGTCGACGTCCACGGCACCCGCGTCATCGTCAAGCCGTGGTCGGGGGAGGCCCCCGCCGACCTGTCCGACCTGGACACCGCCTGAGCCGGCCGACTCAGCGTTCGAAGATGATCCGGAATCCCAGCTCGCCGTGGCGGCCCTCCACGTCGTCCCGCATGCCCATGCCGAACTGGCCGCTCATCCGCTCCGAGAGCCGGTAGTGGACCTGGGGCATGAACAGGAACTCCGACGGCCCGCGAAGCTGCCTGGAGAAGTTGGTCTCCACCCCGAGCACGAGACGCTCGGTGACGTCGGCGAAGATCGAGAGGTTGACGATGAGGTCCGTGCCAGTCGTCGGCGGCTCGTCGCTGAACGGGAAGATCTGCGGGCCGACGCTGCCGCCGAACATGCCGAAGAGGCTCCACGTCTCGTCCAGCCTCACGCCCGCGAGGTAGAGGAGCGTCGGGATGAACTCGCGCTCGCGGGTATCGAAGTAGGCGATGCCCTGCACGCCGTGGATGAAGGCGTCGTCGAAGGCCGTCCCGAAGGTGTACTGCGCCGCGAACTTCTGGGCGACGATCTGGGTGTCGAAGATCGGCAACTCGTATTCGATCGCGAAACCGTCGGCGATCGCCCACTCGATCTCGGGGGCCCACTCATACTTCGGGCCACCGCGTCGGAACGGCGCGAGGCTGAGCACGTTGACCTCGAACTCGCCGCGACGAGCCCCGAGCCCGCGGACGAGGTCGAAGACCATCGGCTCGGGGATGTGTGGGCCTGCTCCGTGTCGGTTCGGGTCCGGCCTCGCCCTGGAGACCGGCGGGCCGAAGATGGACGACGCCAGTCGTCCGACGTGACGGAGTCGACCCGGCCGTCCGGCGCGGACCTCGCGAGGGGGGGCGGCCTCCAGGTACCCCGGTCGGGCGACCTGGTCGTGGATCGCCCGGCGGGCATGGACGTCCACGCGGGGCGAGAGGCCCGGGGCTTCCTCGTCGGTTCGAAAGAAGAACGGCTGGTAAAATGGCGGAACCGCCGAAGCGTCGGGGGGAGGTTCCGTGCCGCTCTCGTGGAACTGGCCCGCGATCACCGAGGACGCCGCCAGCATCCAGATCAAGCCGGTCGCCGCGTGACCAAGCTCTCTCATGGACATGGCGCGTTCCGCTCCATACGCCGCCGAATCGGGCCGGCGGAGGGGCCGACCGTCGCGAAATCCCGCTCCCCGCCGCGTCCGGCCCTCGATCGCCGCGGCGGCCTCGCGGCCATGTTACTTAAGTTCTGGTTAAGGTAAAGGTCGATGGCGGACCGTCGCCGCCGCCTCGGCTCCTGCGAGGCGACGGGCGACGGATCGAGGGGCCCGCTTCACTTCGCCGGCGAGGCGTCCTTCACGCAGCGGAAGCCCAGGTGCGACATGCCGGAATCCGTGGCGGTGCCGCGGCGGGCGCTGGGACGGTAGTTGGTGCAGTAGTTGGAGCTGCAAAGGAACGAGCCGCCGCGGGTGACACGCTTCGGCTGATAGGGCTCCTCGGGGTCGTAGCTCTTCGCGGGCCCCCGGGGGTTGTCCCTCACGGCGACGTCGCCGTCGAGGCGGTAGGTGTCCGGGCGATACCAGTCGGAGCACCACTCCCAGACGTTGCCGATGGTGTCGTACAGCCCGTAGGCGTTGGGTGCGAACGACTTCACCGGCGCGATCAGCGGGTGGCCGTCGGCGTCCTCCGCCATCTCCGGGAACCGCCCCTGCCAGGTATTGGCCAGACGCTTCCCGCCGGGGGCGAAGACATCCCCCCAGCCGTACTTCCAGTTCTCGTTTCCGCCACGCGCCGCGCGCTCCCATTCGGCCTCGGTCGGCAAGCGCTTGCCGGCCCACCTGGCGTAGGCCGCGGCGTCCTCGTACGAGACCTGGACGACGGGATGATCGTCCTTCCCCTCGATGGAGCTATCGGGGCCTTCGGGATGCCGCCAGTCGGCGCCGACGACCCACTTCCACCAGTTGGAGATGTCCTCCAGCCCCCCCGGCGGGAGTTTGCCGACCGGGGGCGTGAAGACCAGCGAACCCGGGCGCAGCACGTCGTCGGGGGGCTTCGGGGTGCCGGGGGGTACCTGCTTCTTCAACACCTCCCAGTCGATGGGGCGCTCGGCCGTGGTCTTGTAGCCGGTGGCCTCGACGAATTCGCGGAACTGGGCGTTCGTCACCTCGGTCGCGTCGATCCAGAAGCCGTCGACCCGCGCCTTGTGGGCGGGCCGCTCGGAGTCATGGGCGTCGCGGTCGTTGGTGCCCATCGTGAAGACCCCGCCGGGGACCCAGACCATCCCCTCGGGCTCCGGCCCGGCCGGTTTCCCATCCTGGGCCGTGGCGACCCCCCCGCGGCAGGCCAACACGGTGCCCGCGATCAGCCACGAATACCACTCCCGCCGAGTCGTTCTCGCCATGATTCACCGCAGCCTGAAAAAAATGCGGGAGCCGGGGGAAACCTCGGTCTCCCTAAATCGTTGAAGCGAGATTGCTTGCGATGATGGAACTTGACTTGGCTCGAATTAAATCGCCGCCGCGAAGTTTCGAACCGCCGTTTGTATAGCACTACGAGGAGTGAAGGTCTGGAGTCGGGTTCTTTGGCAATTCGATATCGGCGAACAGGCGGGGGGAAGGTACGCGCCCAGGGCGAACGAAATCCCAGCCCTTATGCAAGCCGGCCCCGGGTCACCGGTCGCCCCTGATCGTGCCGGGAGCGGGGACGGAGGCTTGGATACGCGACGGCTGGTCGAGCCACGCCACGCCCACGCCCATCCTCCCTCGGCCGGTGCCGAGGATGAAAATCTCTTCGAAATTGACGAACGAAGCCAGGCTATATGATTCGTAAGGCAATGATGAATCAGGCATTTACGCTAATCGAGCCGGAAGTCCAAAGCGCGAACGAAGCCAACACGCCGGTCGAAGGCCGACGCGGTAAGGAACGTGTCCCGTGTCCATCCCTCCCGTAGGCTGGGTCGAGACCCAGCTCCGGGATACGCTTCGGCTTCCGCGGGCTGGGTCACGACCCAGCCTACGAGAGGAGCCAACATCCCTGACATTGCCGTGGTTAACCATTAAACGACGCATATCCCAGGCTGGGCCTCGACCCGGCCCTGAGATTCAGGTGATCGCGGTCTTCGCCCGGGCCTCGAGTTCCAAACGCCACTCGACTGAGGAGTAAGAAACCTCTTCGAAAACGACGAACGAAGCCAAGCTCGTTTCGCCCTAAACGACTTGCCAAATAGGTGGTTGCGATCGAATCGAGGTCGGGCCGCCGGCGCGAACGAAGCCAACTCTCCGGGGCGTCGGCCGGCCGGTGGCGAGGGTGATTCCGGGTTACGAGGGCCAGCCGGCGGGCTTTCCCCGGTTCTCGGTTTCGAGCCATGCCTTCAGGGGTTCAAAGTACGCCACGAGGGGCCGGGCGGTCAAACCTTCCCCGGTGGCCTCGCGGAGGACGGCGTTCCAGTCGCGGGTGGCTCCCAGCTTGAGGATGTCGCGGAGGAAGGCGCCGACCTTCTCGTTGCCGTAATAGTTGCACTCGCGCGGGTCCTGCTTGAGGATCTCGCGGGCGATGTGGTCGTGGAGCTGAAACTTGATGACGGTGCCTATGGCGTAGTCGTAGTACTGCGCCGGGTCGTCGTTGATGTGGGTCTTGGTGGCGGCGTCGCAGAGGGTCTCGGGCCGCTCGGCCGGCGGGGCGATTCCCTGGTACTCTCCGACGCGTTTCCACCAGGCGGCGTTGAGGGCGTCGTCGGCGACGGCGCCGGAGTAGAAGTCGTGCTCGAAGCGGGTCATCACGCCGGCCGCCCACGGGAGGAAGACGATCGACGCCCCCTCCAGGGCCGACGAGAGGAGGAAGGTCGTCGCCGGCGCGGCCTCGGCCTCGGGGGCGAGCAGGCCGACCTCCTTGAGGTACGGGCGCTGTCCGGCGGCCAGGCCGATGAGGTCGCCGACCCCTTCGTGGAACGCGCGGTTGGCGCCCGCGCGGAGGAGGTGGGGCACCTCGGGCGTCGAGTAGGCGAGGTAGTAGTAGATATGCCCCAGCTCGTGGTGCGAGGTGTCGAACCACCGGCTGTCGGCCTCGACCGACATGAGACTGCGGACGTCCTGTTCCAGGTCGATGTGCCAGGCGCTGGCGTGGCTGTTCTTCTTGCGGCCGGTGACGGGGTCGGCCGGGTATAGGTCCGACTTCGTCCAGAAGCTTTGCGGGAGCTTGGGGAAGCCCATCGACGTGTAGAACCGCTCGGCCTGCTCGACGACGTACTCCGGGGTCTTCCCCCGGAACGGGGCGTCCATGTCGACCCCCTCGACGAGCCCCGGCCAGTTCTGGCCCCACCGGTTCGACAGCCAGTGCGCCGGGATCATCCCCTCCGGGGCCTCGGCGCCGTAGCGGGCCGCGAGCTGGTGCTTGGCCCATGTATGGAGCTGGCCGTAAAGGGGCCTGACCTCGGCGACGAACCCGTCGCAGAGGGCCAGCATCTCGTCGACGGTCATGCCGTAATCGGCGACCTGGAGCGCGAAGAAGTCCGAGAAGCCCATGCCGCGCGCCAGCTGATTCCGCAGGTCGCGGAGCCTGAGGATCCCATCGCGGAGCGGCGCGCCGATCTCCTTGGACGCGTTCCAGTAGGCCAGCCGCTCGTCCAGATCGCGGGAGGTCAGCAGCACCTGGTCGATCCGGTTGGCCGACGGGTTCTCGACCGAGCCGTCGGCCTTCCTGACGGTGTATTCGAAGGAGTCCTGGGCCGCCCCCTGCCTGGCCTCGGCCTCGACGCGGGCCTTGACGACCTCGGGGAGCGTGCCGGGGGCCTCGGCGGCGCGGAGGCGGATCTTCTCGAGCTGACGGACCTGGATCTCGTCGAGTTCGTCCCTCGCGGCGAGGAACCGCGTCACCTTCTCGATGACCTCGGGGGAGCCGACGACCTCGAAGACGGCCTGGCCCGCTTCCACCTGCGCCGCGGTGTGGGCCTCGGAGACGTCGGTGGAGGCGGCCCACGACGCCTCGCTCGCGGCGGTGTCCAGCGGCAGCCAACGGGCGACGTAATCCTGGAGGAAGGCGTCGACCTCGTCCCGGATCGCGGGAGCCATGCCGGCCCCCGCCGATCGCGGCAACGCCCCCACCCCGGCCGCGACCGCGGCGGCCATCAGGAAATCGCGACGGTCCATGCCATGCGTCTCGTCCCGCATCACGTCCCCCCGGTGGAAATCGGCCGCGCTCGTCCCCGCGTCGATTACGAGGATAACCGTGCCCGGGCGGCGGCGGAATCCCGCCGTCCCCCTGGCGAGGCGGTGCTTGAATGCGGTCCCCCTTATAATGAGCGAGCCGCCCATGGCGGGTGGAACGGACCAAGGGATTGAGGATCATTGGATGGATCATCATTGCTGCGACGACATGCACCGGGAAGTCCGACGGATCTGCGAGCAACACGCGAATCGGTTCGACTGCCCGGATTGTCTCGTTCACTACTCGCCTAGCCTCCACGAATATGGGCTAATCGTCCACGATGGAGGATCGGCCGTGCGATCGATCCAATTCTGCCCCTGGTGCGGAACCGAGCTTCCGGCTTCACAACGCCAGGCGGGTTCGAGAACCTGACGGATCTCAATTTCCCCTTCGAGAGCCTTGATCGCATGCCCTCTTCGCGCCCCCTGCCCCGTCGCCTGGTCCCGTTCGTCGTCGCGACGGTCGCCGTGGCGCTGTTCGCGACGGTCGCGATGGCCGGCGATCGGCTCGGCCCCTGGCTGCCGGCGCTCTTGATCCCGCTGGGGCTGGCGACGGCCTCCTCATTCGCGTGGGTGGCGTGGGTCGCCTTCCCGACTCGCCGCGACGGCCGCCCCGCGGAAGCTCCCCCCGCGCTCGACCCCGCGGCGCTCGCCGAGGCCGCTCGTCGAGAGTCGGCTCGGGCCCGGGAGCACATCGAGAAGATCCGCGACACGCGCCGTCGCGAGGAGCTGCGCGGGGAACTCGCGAAGCTGGACGAGGGCCAAGATGCGGAGCCCGGACGGGCCGAGATGGACATCGTCGTCTTCGGGACGGTCTCGGCGGGGAAAACCTCGCTCGTCAACGCCCTGATCGGCCGCGAGGTCGGCGAGGTCGGCGCCGTGATGGGGACCACTCGCCGGGGGGACAGCCACGTCCACGCGCTCGAAGGCGTCGAGGGGATCCTGCGGATCGTCGACACGCCGGGGCTGGCCGAGGCCGGGCTCGAAGGGGGCGAGCGCGAGGCGGAGGCCCGGCGGCTCGCCCGGGGCGCCGACCTGCTGCTGTTCGTCGTCGACCACGACCTCGTTCGGGGCGAATACTCGGCCGTCCTGGAGCTGGCCCGTCTCGGCAAGCGGTCGATCGTCGTCTTCAACAAGAAGGACCGCTTCCCGGACGCCGACCGCGAGGCCATCCTCGCCAAGCTCCGCGAACGCCTCGCGGGCGTCGTCCCCCCCGAGGACGTAGTGGCCGTCGCCGCGTCCCCTCGGCCGATCCCCGTCCGCGTGATCCGGGAAGACGGCTCGCAGGAGACCGTGATCGAGGTCCAGGAGCCCGACGTCCACGACCTTCGCGGGCGGATGGCGAAGGTCCTGGCGAACGAGGGCAAGCTGCTCCGCGTGGCCAATCTCCTGCTCAAGACGAGGTCGCTGGAGCAGGAGGCCCACTCCATCCTGGACGCCGAGCGTCGCCGAAGGTCCGCGGAACTCATCGAGCATTACCAGTGGGTCACGGCGACGACCGTCTTCGTCAATCCCGTCCCCGCGCTGAACCTGGTGCAAGGGGCCGTCGTCCAGCTCGACCTGATGGCCGACCTCGCCCGGGTGCACGACCTCGACCCGTCCCCCGCGCGGCTCCGGGCGACGGCCGGCAACCTGGCCCAGGCCATGCTCAAGGCGGGCCTGCCGGAAGCGGCCGCGTCGGTGATCGCCGGGATCTTCAAGCGGAGCCCGGCGACGTTCCTGGCGGGAGGGGCCGTCCAGGCGGTGACGGCGGCCTACCTCGCGCGGATCGCCGGGGAGGCGCTCGCCGATTATTATCGTGACGGCGAGCGCTGGGGCGAAGGCGGGATCGAGGCCGCCCTGCTCCGCCGCTTCGAGGACGTCAGCCGGGCCGACTTCCTCCAGGCGTTCGCCCGACAGGCGTTCGACCGCTTCCTCAGCAAGACGGGGCTGAAGCCCGCGACGCCGGAGTGACGGCAAGGACGAGACGATGGAGACGACCGACGCCGAGGCCGACGAGACGCCGACACCCGCGCCCCCCGGGGCCGAGGCCGTCGGCCCGCTGCTGGACGACCTGGAACGCGCCGCGGAGGTCGCCGGCGCTGAGGGAGGGGCCGACGCCGTGGAGCGCGCCCGCGAGAGCCTGAAGGGCACGCTCGACGCGCTCCGGCTCACGCCGGAGGAAGAGCGGGCGATGGCCCCCCAGCTCGACCGGCTCCGCGACCTGGCCCGCAAGCTGGACGAGGCGACCGTGGAGATCGTCGCCTTCGGCATGGTCAGCCGGGGCAAGTCGTCGGTCCTCAACGCTCTCCTGGGCCGCGAGACCTTCGAGGTCGGCGCGACCCACGGCACGACGGTCCGCCGGGGCGCGCAGGATTGGGTCGAGGCCGAGCCCGGCGGCTTCCCGGACGCCCGCCTGATCCTGGTCGACACCCCCGGGATCGACGAGATCGGCGGTGAGATCCGCGAGGCCCAGGCCCGCGAGGCCGCCCGCCGGGCCGACCTCATCCTGTTCGTCATCTCCGGCGACATGCAGCGCCTGGAAGTCGACGCCCTGGCCGAGCTTCGCCGCCATCGCAAGCCGATCATCCTGGTCTTCAACCAGGTCGATCGCTACCCGGACGCCGACCGCGACGCCATCATCGCCAAGCTGGAAGAAGAGCGCGTCAACGGGCTCGTCCGACCCGAGGACGTTATCCTCTGCGCAGCCCGCCCGGACCCGACCCCGGTCAAGGTCCGCATGCCCGACGGTTCCACGCGGACCGAATGGGAGCGCCCCGCCCCGCTGATCGAGCCCCTGCGGGCTCGAATCCTGGACGTCCTCGGCGGCGAGGGGAAGGCGCTAGTGGCCCTCAACACGCTGCTCGCCGCCGGGGACCTGCACGCCGACATCCTGGCGGGAAAGGTCCGGGCCCGCGAGGAGGAGGCCGACCGGCTGATCTGGCGATACGCGCTGGCGAAGGGGGCGGCCGTGGCCGTGAACCCGGTCCCCGTGGCGGACCTGGCCGGGGGCGTCGCGGTCGACGTGGCGATGCTCCTGGCGCTCAGCAAGGTCTACGGCATCCCGCTGACCAGGCCGGCGGCCGTCCGGCTGGTCCGCGACATGACGCTCGCCCTGGGGGCGACGGGCCTGATCCACATGGCGACTCGGCTGATCGGCAGCGGCGTGAAGGCGTCCATGGCCGGCCTAACGGTCATGTCGGGCGGGCTCGCCGCCCCGCTGACGGCGCTCGGCTACGGCGCGATCGGGTTGACGCAGGCCGTGGCCGGCGCGACGGCCTCCTACGTCATCGGCCACGCGGCCGGCACCTACCTGCGGCAGGGAGGACAGTGGGGACCGCGCGGGCTCAAGACCGTCGTCCAGGACCTGCTAACCCAGGCGCGGGCGGATTCGATCGTTGATCGGCTCCGCGACGACCTGAAAGCCCGTGTGAAGCCGTGACCACGACCACACGGAACGTCCTGATCGCCGGGGCGGCCGTCGTGGCTCTCGCGGGCCTGCTGGCCTACGAGATCGTCGCCACGCGCCCCGTCAGGGAAGCGGTCCGGGCGTACTCGGATTTGATCGCCGTGGCGAACCACCCCGGCATGACGGACGCCGATCGGGCCGCGGCGGCCCGCCCCTACTTCTCCTCTCGACGGCTGGCCTCGGGGTCAATTCGTTTCGCGACCGAGGGGGGCGTCGAGGGCCTGCCGAGGTCGATCGGCCGGAACTTCCGCGCCTGGCGCGAAGGCGGGGAGGTCTGGCTCTGCCCGACCGGCCGGACGGGCGTCGTCCATCGGCTCGTCGAGGAGGACGGCCGGTGGAAGCTCGACGGCCTGGTCGGCTACCTCCGCGGCACCGGGGAACTGATCCCGGCGACCGATGGAGACTGACCGGCGAGGATCGGCTCAGTTGTTGTAGAACTTCTGGAGGGCCTTGTGGACCACGTGGACGACCATGTGGCGGCTGACGGGCTTCGCCAGGACGCAGAAGGCGTGCTCCGAGAGGGCCCGACGCATCAGGTTGTCGTCCCAGTCGCCCGACATCAGGATGGCCGGCAGGGCCGCCCGCATCTGGCGGACGAGCGCAAGCGTTTCCAGTCCGGAGAGGCGTGGCAGGTGCATGTCCAGGACCGCGACGTGAACCGGATGGACGCGCACGATGTCGAGGGCCTCCTCGCCGCTCTCGGCCAGGAAGGTCCGATAGCCGTGAGGGACGAAGATGTCGCGCAGGGACTCCCGCACCCCCGGATCATCGTCCGTGATGAGGATCGAGTAATCCTGTTCCGCTGTTGACGTCATAGTCCCGACCCACGAGATCCGCGTCGATACCGTCGACGGCCAGGATCCTAAGCAAGCCTCGGGCCAATCGTCCGAACCACGTCCCTTACATCAGACTCGACGGCTCCAACCCATTTCAAGCCCGTACCTTGGGATTTCATGAATTCCATCGTGGGGAGGCCGGGCGAGCCTGGCCGCGCGCCCGGCTGCCGGCCGATTTGGCAGTCAACGAGTCGTGGTGGGCGCGGGCGTGTCGGCGGCCCCCGAGGCGGCGCGGGCGATCCGGGAGAAGAGCCCCTTGGCCTCGCCCCATCGCTTGTCGGGGTCGAACGCCTCGGCGGCGGCGAGGTCGGTCGGGTTGGGCTTCAGGTTGTCGTAGCGATACGACTCCAGGAGACCGCCATCGGGCTGATGGGCGGTGACGACGACGGGCATCAGGCTGTCGGGATCGAGGAACACCCGCCAGATTTCCTTGCTGGGGGTGATCCGCTGGACGAGGTGGCATGGCCGGTCCATCCCCTCGACCGCCTGGAGGCCCTTGTAGGTCAGCCGCCCCTCGGTGCCGGTCGGGCGGCCGTTGGCGTCGAGCTGGCCCGAGAGGTTGTCGAAGATCGTGTCGAACCCGGCCTCGGTGATGGAGTGCCGGCTGTTCCGCATGGCGAGCACGCTGTCGACGGGGATCGTCATGCGAGGGATGGGGATCGCCGAGTTGGCGACGTTGACGTGCATCACCCTGTCGTTGACCGCCGCCGAGTAGATGACCTCGCGGCCCTGGTTCGGCCCGTCGGGCCACTCCAGGCGCACGGCCTTGGGGTTGCGCTGGATGCTCAGGAGGGCCTTCTCTTCCGGCAGAACCTGGCCGTTGACCCGCTCGGTGCGGGTGATGGCGACCTGGTAGGTCCGCATCGTTTCGAGCCTCTCGCGGGCCTCCTCGAGCAGCTCCTTGAGCGTCGTCTCGGGCGCCTTCGCCGGCTCGGCCGCGGCGAGCTGAGGGGCCTCGACGGGGGGAGGCTCGACGGCGGGCGCGGCCGGTCGCTCGGGTCGCGCCGCGGGCGCGTCGAGGGCCGGGGACGCGGCCTCGGGCGCGCGGGCTGGCGTGTTCGCGGCCAGCAGCGGACCCGGGGCGCCGTCGTGCTCTCGCAGGACGGGGACGCTCTCCGGCCGTCCCAGGGTGACGCGCAGGCTCGGGTCGGGTCGCCGAGTGTCCGCGCCGGGCGGGAGGGCCTCGGGCGTCGCGGACGGCTTGCGGTCGCCGTCTTCCAGCCTGGGCGAGGTGTCGGCGGCGGCCGCGGGCCGGGGCTGGGCGGGGTCGACCCCACGCGCGGCGAGCACGGCCTTGGAGTTGGCCATCTGCTCGGCGTAGGCGTCGTACCCGCCGGGGTCGGCGGTCGCGCGGGACCAGAGCAAGCCGGACATCGCGCTCGTGCCGGCGTGCCAGACGTGGCCGCCCGAGGCGCACCCGGAGGCGCAGGCCAGGCCGGCCGCGACGGCGGCCGACAGGACGATGCGCCGGCCGGTTCGATACTTAGCGACGGCGTGGTTCGCCGGATTCATGTACGTCACTCCCCCTCGGATGGGGAATTCCGCCCGACGGAGGGTCGTGCGGCGGCCCGGAGCCGTGGCCCTGATTGGACAAGCGTTCGCACGCTTACCATATAACGGCCCGCGCGTCCAGGCCGACCGCCGCGCGCGGGCCTTCGCTTCCATGCCGAGGCTCCGCCCCGCCCTGCCCTACTCCGCTTACCCCGGGCCGGCGTCGATGGCCGCGAGCGTCGGGAACGCGCGGACGGCATCGACGTCGGGGATCAGGTGCGGCTGCTTGTATTGTTCGACGGTCCCGCCGCTTCGGGCGAGCCGTTGCTTCTGGAATTCGGCCCAGGCGCCGTCCTTGATGCGGGTCGTGCGGACGGGGCCGAGGCGGAGGCTGTCGCGCTTGGCGGCGTACTCCACGTTCAACGCCCGGAGCTGCTCCTCCACCGCCGCGTCCAGCCGCGCGGCCGTCGCTTCGTCCGGGATGTCGGACGCCTCCACGAGCAGCCCATACGACGGCGGGTCGCCCCAGACCGGCAGCAGGAGGTAGGACCGCAGCCGGACCCCGGCGGCCCGCTGGGCCGCCTCGACGGCCGAAATCACCTGGTGCTCGGACAGCTTCTCCCCGGTCAGGCTGGAGAAGTGCGCCCCCTTGTTCAGGAACTCGACGACCGGGGCCTCGCCATGGAAGCCGACGCAGCGCACCAGGTCGAAGATGTTGTAGCGGTACAGGCCGCCGGCGGTGGACAGGAGGATGAAGTAGTTCCTGCCCTCGATCAGGTCGGCCGCCTCGACGACCTGGGGGTCGGCCTTGTCGGCCTCCTCCTCGGGGATGAACTCGAAATAGTGGTGGCGGACGTCCAGCACGCCGGCGGGGGTGCCGTCCTCGATGGGGATGGTCATCCGCCCCTCGGAGGCGATCAGGCCGACGTCGCGGACCGGCTTTTCGCCGAAGAACTCGGGGTACCCGCGGAGGTAGGCCCGCATCGTCCCCCCCATCCAGTTGGAGAGGAACTCCAGGTTCGGCCAGTAATCCCTGGGCAGGAGCCGCCCGTTCTCGGCGACGATCTTCTCCAGCCGTCGCGCGGCGTCCTTGCGACGGATGCTCATGCGGAAACGCATCTCCTTCCGCACGTCGTCGGGGATGGCCCACTTGGAGGACAGGGCGCCGTCATAAAGGTCACGGATCAGGGTCTCGCGCTCGCGGTCGCCCAGCCGGACCATGTTGAGGATCGTGCTGGGGTTGGCCGCGATGATCGTCCCCAGGTCCTTGTGGACGGACGACCGCAGCGCGACGTAATACTTGGACTCGACATCCTTGATCCGCGAGCCGGACGGCGGCATGCAGTACGTCGTCCGGACCATTCGCGACTGCATCGACGCGGTCAGGCCGGTGATGGCGCCGCAAGGGATGCCGGCCGAGGTGTGGCTCTCGCGCCAGTCGCTGGCGATCTGGAGGATGGGGCGAAGCCCGTTCTCGATGATGTCGGGATGGGCGTCGAACGCGGTGATGCCCCAGATGAGCCAGCCTTCGCGGTAGTTCTCGAGCGACTCGCGCGTGACGGGGATGGTCTTGGGGCGGTTGGTCGTCCCGGACGTCATCGCGAACATCAGGACTTCTGTGCCGCGACCGAACAGGGCCGAGAGGTCGCCGTCGCGGACCCGATCGATGTAGGGCTCGTGGCTGGTGTAGTCGCCGATCGGTACGCGGCGGCGGTAGTCTTCCGGGGAGCGGATCTCGCCGAAGTGATGGTCGCGGCCGAAGTCGGAGTCGGCGTGCCGGGCGATCCGAGAGAGCAGCAGCTCGCGCTGGACCCTCCGCGCGTCCGCCGCCTGGCGGTGGAAGTCGGCGGCGAGCCGGCGGGCGCGGTTCGCGATCGGGCGGCCGACCAGCCGCTTGATGAACTTGATCATGGGCGTCCCGAGGTTGGGAGGTCAGCCGGTGACGGGGGAGGCGACGTTGGCGACCAGCCCCGGCGCGACGACGCGGCCCGGGCTCGCCGCGCCGGCGAAGGATGAGACCTCGGATTCGTCCGCGACCTCGGCCAGCGGCCGACGCGGGGCGTGGCGGTCGACGAAGTCCTCCAGGCGGTGTGCGTAATCGTCGGGCTCGGTCTCGCGGCAGCGGTTGTGCTTCGCGCCGGCCACCATCCATTGCTCCTTCGGCTCGCGGGCGCACGCGAAGAACTCGCGGGCGATGTCCGGGCCGATGTACACGTCGCGCGTGCCGTGGATCTGGAGCCAGGGCCGCGGCGAGAGCCGCTCGACGGCCCGCTCCAAGCTCGGATAGTGGCAATTCCGGTTGCGCTCGGTCCCCGCCCGCGAGACGTCGCCGAGGGTCGAGAAGATGAACCGGGGGACGAGTCGGAGGAACCACTTGGCCCGGACGAAGATCTCCGCCCAGCGGATGATGTAGGCCGTCATCGTGCCGCGCGTCGGGAACGCGCCGTCGGTCACGACGCCCCAGACGTCGGGCTCGTCGGCCGCCGCCAGGATCGCCGTCCCACCGCCCCGGCTGACGCCGAACAGGCCGAAGCCGGCGAGGTCCCGATCCGGGCGCGAGCGCAGGTAGGCCAGCGCGGCCCGGAGGTCGTCGACCTCGTGGTTCGAGGCGTACTGGAGCGGCTCGTACTTCGGGTCGACGTCGCTGCGCCCGTGGCTGCGGAAGTCGAAACTGAAGATGTCGAAGCCGCGATCCCGCAGGTGGTCGAGGTACGGGGCGTAGCTCCAGCGGTCGCTGAGGAACTCGTGGCAGAAGACCAGGACGCCGACCCGCGAGTCGGTCCGGGCCTTGAAGTAGCTCCCTCGCAGGGTCAGGCCCTGGGGCGAGGGGAACTCGGCCGGCTCGCCCACGTCTTCCGGGGTCAGCTTCAGCGGCAGGAACATCGGCCGCTCCTCGAAGATCCGCCGGATCACCGAGGCGTACGCCCAGATGCAATACAGCAGGAAGCCGCCCATGACGACGACCGGCGCGAGAATGACGAGCGACAGGATGAGGATCAGCGAGGAGAGGCCGGCCACGGATGCGCCCTCGATGTTGGTATTGGCCCGCCGTCGCGCCCGGCCGCCGCCCCGGATGGCCCTGGGGGGCGGCCCGACGATCGGCGACGCGCTGCGGTCAGTCGGTGTAGCGCTTGAGGATCAGGGTGATGTTCTGCCCGCCGAAGCCGAAGCTGTTGGAGAGCGCGACGTCGACGTGCTTCTTCCTCGCCTCGAGCGGGATATAGTCGAGGTCGCACTCCGGGTCGGGGTTGTCGAGGTTGATCGTCGGCGGGAGGACGCCGTCGCGGATCGTCAGGAGGCAGACGATGGCCTCGACGCTCCCCGCCGCGGCGATCAGGTGGCCCATCATGCTCTTGGTGCTGGAGATGGGGACCTTGTAGGCCGTCTCCCCGAACGTGCGCTTGATCGCCAGGGTCTCGATCGAGTCGTTGACCGACGTGCTGGTGCCGTGGGCGTTGATGTAGTCGATGTCTTCCGGCGTTACGCCCGCCCCGTCGAGGGCCTCGCGGAGGCAGGCGATGGCGCCGCGGCCCTCGTCGTGGCTGTCGGTGATGCGGAAGGCGTCGGCCGTGGAGCCGTAGCCGACGATCTCGCCGTGGATCCTGGCCCCGCGCGCCTTGGCGTGCTCGAGTTCCTCAAGGATGAGCATGCCGGCGCCCTCGCCGATGATGAAGCCGTCGCGGTCGCGGTCGAACGGGCGGCTGGCCTTCGTCGGCTCGTCGTTGCGGGTCGAGAGGGCCGTCAGCAGGATGAACCCGGTCACGCCGAACGGGTGGATCATGCTGTGCGTGCCGCCGGAGAGCATCACCTCGGCGCAGCCGTGGCGGATCATCTCGTAGGCCTCGCCGATCGCCTGCGAGCTGGCCGCGCAGGCGGTGAGGCAGTTCGAGTTCGCCCCCCGGGCGCCGAACCGGGCCGCCAGGTGCGCCGCGGGGGTCCCGGGCTCCTGCTCGGACTCGTGGATCACGTGCAGGTCGTGGACGCCATGCTTCGTGAATTCCTCGGTGGAGACCTTCCCCGCCTTGCCCGTCTTGTAGATGAGCTTCACGAAACGGACGAAGTCCTGCTGGCCTTCCCCCGCGCCGAGGTAGACGCCGAACCGGGTCCGGTCGAGCGCCTCGTGCTCGGCCAGGCCGGAGTCGTCCATGGCCATCTTGGCGGCGGCCAGGGCGAATCGGGTGTTGCGCGAGTGCTCGGCCCAACGCCCGGCGTCGTCGATGTACTCGGCCAGGTCGAAGCCCTTGACCTCGGCGGCGATCCGGGTGGGGAACGTGTGGGCGTCGAAAAGCGTGATCGGCCCGACGCCGCTCCGGCCGGCGAGGAGCGCCGACCAGGTCGACTCGACGTCCCTCCCCAGTGGGGTGACCATTCCCATTCCTGTGACGACGACCCGACGCATGGGGCGACTCGCCGGGCCGAGGCCCGACCTCCTGGAGGACCGAGATCGATCGTTCGAACTCGCGGGGCCCGCGCTCAACCCGCGTCGGCGACCGGGCCGCCCCGGACGACGACGGCGGCGGCCTGGCCGTTGATGGTGACGTTGGTGTTCACGAAGATCGGCGAGCCCGCCGGCCGCGGCTCGCCCGTCACGACGTCGATCTCGCACGCCGGGTCGAGGTCGTCGCAGTTGATGGTCGGCGGGACGAGCCCGCGGTTGACGCCGACGAGGCTGGCGATCAGCTCGACCGCCCCCGCCCCGGAGGCGATGTTGCCCAGGTGGCCCTTCAGCCCGGTCACCGGCACCTTGCCCGGCCCGAAGACGCGCCCGAAGGCCCTCGCCTCGGCCAGGTCGCCGACCGGGAAGCCCGCGGCGTGGGCGTTGACGTGGCCGACGTCCGCCGGCCCGATCCCCGCCTCGCGGAGGGCCGAGCGGATGGCGACCTCGGTCCCGCCGCCGTCCGGATCCTGGCCCCCGGCGGGCATGGCGTCGCAGCCCGACCCCGCGCCGAGGATCTCGCCGTGGATCGTGGCCCCGCGACGCAGGGCGTGTCCCAGCTCCTCCAGGATGAGGATACCGGCGCCCTCCCCCGCCAACGTGCCGTCGCGGCGGGCGTCGAACGGGCGGAGGCCCGCGGAGGGCTCGCCGTCCCAGCGGGACATCGTCCCGTACAGGCCCATCCGGGCCAGGCTGAGCGGGTGGATCTTGGAGTCCGCCCCGCCGGTCACCATGACGTCGGCCTTGCCGCGGGCGATGATCCGGGCGGCCTCGGCGACGGCCAGGTTGGAGGAGGCGTCGGCCTCGGTGATCGAGTTGCTGGGGCCCTGGCAGTCCATCAGGATGGAGATGTGGCAGGCCAGCATGTTCGGCAGGTACTTGAGCAGCCAGATCGGCTCGACGACGCCGATCGCCTCCCGTCCCCAGGTCGAGAAGTCGAATTGCCCGGTGGCCGAGGAGGCCATCGCGATGGCCGGCGCCAACTCGTCGAGGTCGGTCGAGATCAGGCCGGCACCGAGGTCGATCCCGATGCGGGTCGGGTCGACGCCCCCGTCGACGAGCCCGGCGTCGCTCACGGCGCGCTGGGCGGCGGCGACGGCGAGCTGGATGTCCCGCGCCATGTACTTCCGACTCTTGCCCAGCGCCTTGCGGAACTTCGGCAGGGCGTAGCCCTTCAGGAAGTCGAAGTCGCGGATCTCGGCGACGATGTCGCAGGGGAGGCCGGCGACCGGGAACGACTCGATCCGCTGGAGCGCACCCCGCCCGGAAGCGAGGCGCTCCCAGATGCGATCGGGGGTGTCGCCCAGGGGGGTGACGAAACCCAGCCCGGTGATGACGACGCGGCGTTCGGAACCAAGCATGAATGACCCGTCGATTTTCCGTGGAGCGCCCGGTCGATCTCTCGCGGGGCTTCGCCCGGCCCGAGGCCGGACGCGGGGCCCCCGCGCAACGTCACCGACCCCCGTGTGCCTACATTCTACCCGAGATTCGCCGTCGTGGCGACAACCGCCGCCTCAACTCGCCGGCGAGGAGGCGGGAGGCCCGCCCTCGGCCTGGCCGTCGGCCGCCGCGGCCCCGGCGTCCTGCTCCTTGGCCCGCTGCTGGGCCTTGGCCAGGTCGAGCACGCCGAGGAGCTGCTGCGTGAAGACGAAGTTCTTGGGGCCGAAGATCTGGTTGGCCCGCGTGTTGTCCAGGTGGGCGAAGACGATCTCGGCGTCGCAGAGCAGCTCGCCGGCCAGGAACGCCTTCGCGTCGACGACGGCCCCCTCGGCCCGCAGGTCGGTCAGCGTCACCTCGTAGGTGAGCTGGTCGCCGGCGCAGGCCACGCCGAGGAACTCGGCCCGGGGAATCTTGGCGAGCACGACCTTCTCCGTGAAGTTGCTCGCCTCGCCGACCAGGATCCCCCCCGTCTGGGCCAGCCCCTCGATGATGAGGGAGGCGGGCATCACGGGGTAGCCCGGGAAGTGGTCGTGCAGGTGCTCCTCGGCGAGCGTCAGGTTCTTGATCGCTCGCGCGAACTGACCGCTCCGGAACTCGGTGAACTTGTCGATCCAGATCCATCGCATGGTCGGGCGCGCCGCGGGGCCGGAGGGGGAAGAGAAGGAGGCGGGCCGGGCTGCCGGCCCGACGAGGACGACGCGGGGGCGTTGGCCCCCCGCCGTCGGCTCGCGGGTCGTTCGGCTCGGCCCGATCGAGGCGGGGGCCCGCCTCAGGCCGCCAGCTTGCTCTGGACGTACTGGACCAGCATGTCGACCGTGTAGAGGTCGCCCATCTTCTCGACGTCCGGGTCGGACTCGAACTTCGAGAGGTCGGCGAACGGCAGCCGGGCCTTCAGCTCCGACACGCCCTTGGACGTCAGCCTGCCGTCGGCGATCCACTCGGGATCGGCGACCAGGTTCTCCGGGAACAGCTCGCCGCGCGGGATCTTGATCCCGAAGTTCCGCTCCAGGCGGAAGACGATGTCCAGGAAGTCGATCGACTCGGCGCCGAGGTCCCCCTGGAGCGTCGACTCGCGGGTGACGTCGTCCTCATCCACGCCGAGGGCGTCGACCAGGGTGGACTGGACCTTCTCGAAGATCTCGTCGTATGCGGGCATGTCATCCTCGGGATAGAAGGGGTACAGGGCTCGCACTCGATCCCCGGTCGAATCGGGACGCGGACGTGCCTGCGATCAAGTCGGCTCACTTAATCGTCGGCGGGATCGGGGTGCGAACTTCAAGGGGGCGGGTCTCAAGGCGTGGGCCCGATTCGCTGGCGGGGAAGATTCCGGTTCCTTCGGCCTGGTCCCGGAAGCTCGCCCGGCATTGTCCCGCAAATCGGGATTCCTTGCAACACCACTAACTCTGGGCAATCATACGGCCCGACCCGGCGGGACGCGGCGACTTTCCGGCCCCCGTCGGGGCCGGTCGCGACGCCCGCGCCGGTCGCGACGGTGGCGCGGCCGACGTGGGGACGGAGGGCGGCGTCAGTTCAGCTTGACCCCGGCCGGCTCGGGGGTCCGCGCGATGGCCCTGGCGCCCACCGACCCCTTGCGGAGCGTGGAATACAGGTCGCGCAGGCCCGCGACGATCGTGGCGTCGGTCGCGTGGAGGGTCGGGTTCTTGTCGCGGAGGTTGTATCGGGTCAGGATGATGCGCCCCTTGACCATCTCCTGCCCGTCGATGAGCCCGACGCCCTTGAAGGTCGCCAGGGGGGCCTCGTTGGAGATCATCTCCACCTTCAGCTCGAGCTGGCGACCGGGCTCCACGAAGCTGCCGTACTTAATCGTCCTGGCCTGCTTCAGCAGGATGATGCTGTGGGCGAAGTCCTCGGTCTCGCGGATCAGCCACGCCCCGGCCTGGGTGAGCGCCTCCAGCATGAGCACGCCGGGCATGACGGGGAAGCCCGGGAAGTGGTCGGCGAGGTATTCCTCGGCCAGCGACAGGTTCTTGACGGCGTGGAGCGAGCGGCCCGGCTGGACGTCCAGGATCCGGTCGATGAGGACGAAACGCATGGAAGCTCCCGAGATCAAGAGGGCGAGACTCAAGGGGCTCGACTCGCGAGCCGTCCGGTATCCGACACGTCGCGGGGATCCGTCGCGGGCGACCCCGCATCATATCGCCGGCCGACGCCCTCTCACAAGGGGACGGGCGTCGACGGGGAGCGGGCGGCGGGGCCTCCAGCCCCTTTCGATGTGAGGATACAACCTGGGCGTCGGCGGTCAAATGGGGGAGGCCCGCGCGCGCCGTTTCAACCTAGGATCTCGGCCGTCTCGGCCCTATACTTGAAATCATGTCGGTCCCGAGGCGCGGGATTCGGCCTCGTCCACACCCGACGGAGAGTCCCGATGATGGCGTCGAGCCTCCTCGGCGTTGCATGCCTGCTGACCGCCGCGTCGGCAACCTCTCACCCCACGGGCCCGGTCGACTGGTCCCGCGACGGCCGCTGGATCGCCTGGACGGCCGTCGAGGCGGCCGACGCGCCCGCCCTGCCCCGCGGCTGGCTGCTACGGACCGAGGCGCCGCCTCCGCCCCCCGCCGGCGCGCCCGGCCGCCGGATCCATCGCGTATGGGCCGCGCGGTTCCCGTCGCTGGAGAGCGTGCTCATCCAGGAAACGGCCGATCCGGTGTCTTCCCCCTGCTGGTCGGCCGACGGCCGCGCGATGGCCTACGCCCGGTTCGTGCCGTCGGACCCCGACGGGGGGGGGGACCGCCGAGGTCGATTCGAGGTCGTGGTCCGTTCCGGGCTCGACGAGGAGCGAGTCGAGGTCATCCATCCCGACCTGACGCTGGACGCCGCCGGTCGCGAGGCGATCGCCTCCATCAGGCCGGCGCTCGGTCCCGACGGCCGCCGGGTGGCGGTGCCGCGACCGGGGTCGCCGGCCGGCTTCTGGCTGGTGTCGCCGGGGGGAGCCGGGGGCGGGGCCGTCGAGACCTTCGAGGACGGCCTCTCCCCCACCTGGTCGCCCGACGGTCGGCGGCTGGCCTACCTGACCGTGGAGCCGGGCCCCGGCGGCGCGCCCCTGGTCGCGCTGCGGGTCAACCCGTCGCGGCTTGGGGACGAGCGCCCGTTGTGGGTCGACTCGTCGTTGACCACCGACTTCCTGGGCTGGGCGTCGGACGGCCAATCCTTGCTGGCGATCACGAACCCCCTCCGCGGGCCGCTGCGGAACGCTCAGCGGGATCTCGTCCAGATCGACCTGGACGGCCGCATGCTGGGCCGCCCCTCGACCCTGGAGGCCATCCCGCCGGCCGACAATCAGCGCCGGCTCCGCGGGCCGGGCCTGATCGGCCCCCGCGAGAGGCCCGCCTCGATCCGCGTGGATCTGTCGATGGACGAGACCCAGGAGGAGGGGATCTGTCTCATCGAGACGGGGGACGAGGAGCAGGTGCTCCGCTGGGGGAACGTGCGGACGCAGAACACCTTCAAGCGTTTCCACCCGCTCGACGCCGGCATGCGGATCGGCTCCCCCGCCCTCGCGCCGGACGGCCGGACGGCGGCCTTTCGCGTGGACGACGGGACGGGCGCCGGCCTCCTGGCCCTGATCGACCTCGACACGGAGGAGCTGACGCTCCTGGCGCCGGACGAGACGACTCGTCGTCGCTGGCTCGACCGGCTGGCCGATTGCGCCCTGGCCCATCTCCGCGAGTGGCTTCCGAGCGGGGACGAGACCCCGTCGCGCCCCACGGCCCTGCCGATCCTCGCCGAGTTGGGCGGCGTCCACCCCCGGCGGTACACGCTCGGCCGGCTCGCCCGCTTCGCCGCGCCGCTGCTGAAGGAACCGGCCGAGGGGGAGACGGACGGGCTCGACGAGTTCCGGCTATTCTTCTCGTACTTGAACCAGGATTACGACTCCGCCTCGCGCTGGCTCGATGCCGTCGAGGCCGCGACCGAGGACCCCGACGCTCGACTACGCTTGCTGGGGCTCCGCGCCCAGATCCTCCTGGGGGCCGGCAAGGTCGACGCCGCCCGCGGGATCATCGACTACCTCGGGCGGGAGGCCCGATCGACGGCCATGTCGATCGAGGAGGCGGCGGGCGGGTACGTCCTCGCGGACGAGGCGTCCCCCCAGGCCGGCTGGGTGGCCCACCTGCGCGAGAAGTCGTCGGACGCGGCGCTTCGGCGGATGGGGGTGGGCCTCGATGGCCGCCCGCTCAGCACGGAGCCGGCCGACCCCTTCGCCGCCTTCGAGGAGGGGGACGACCAGGATCGGATGCCGAACGCGCCGTTCGCGCCCGCCCCGGACGGCGATCCGGGGATCGTCCCGATCGTCCCGGACGAGTTCAATCCCCCCGGCCTCCGTCCCGACAACTTCATCCCGCCCCCCGCCCCGGGCCCCCGCCCGCCGGGGCTCCTCCCTCGCTTTGCCCCCTTCCCCCCCGCGCCTCGCCCTGGCGTCGGCGCGGGGCCGATCCGGCTCGAAGTGGTGGATTAGCCAGGCGTCAGAAGGCCGTCATCAGCACGATCCGGGCGGCCTGGATGACGCTCGCGCGCTCGGCCGGCGTGACGGCCCCCCGCTCTGCGACGCCGTCCAGGGTCCGCAGCGCGTTGGCGATCACGAGGCCCTGCACCGCGTTGAGGCCCAGGGTATCGCCGTGGGCTCGGAGCGCCCGGAGGACGTCCCTCAGCGCGAGGGCTTCCTCCAGCGGATGATCGGGCCGGTCGTCCCACCGGGGGAGCGAGTCGGCGTCCCCGGCGCGGGCGACGATCCGGTGGATGACCCGGCTGATCTCCGCGAGCTTCGGGTAGTCGAGCGTCTCCGGCGTGTCGGTCGGCGCGTGGTAGTCGGGGTTCTCGCCGGTGCTGAAGAACAGGAACGGGACCTTGCGGGTCCGGAACGGCCCGTAGTCGCTGCGGTTCAGGACCAGCAGGTCGGCTCCCAGCACCCCCATGCGGACGGGACGGCCCGCGACGGCCTCGTGGAGCCAGGGGCGGAGCGACGGGATGTGCTCGGTCCCCATCACGAAGAAGAGGTCCTCGCAGACGCCGCCGAACGACCTACCGATCATGTCGGCGGTGATGAACAGGTCGATGGACTCGATCGGGAACGGCGGCCTGGACGTGAAGTACCGCGAGCCATAGAGCCCGACTTCCTCCTGATCGAACGCGACGAAGACGAGCGACCGCCGGGGCTTCTCCGCCCGCTCGACGAGGCACCGGGCCGATTCGAGCATCATGGCGACGCCCGACGCGTTGTCGTCGGCGCCGGGGTAGAGGACTCCGCGACGGACGCCCAGGTGGTCGTAGTGGGCCGAGAGGATCACGTGGCGCGCGGCCAGGGTGGCGTCGCTCCCGCGGAGGATGGCGCCCACGTTCCGTCCCGCCGTCTGGACCGGCGGCGCGGCGGGGATCTCCTGGAAGTAGTCGCCGTCGAACAGCGGCTCCAGGCCGAGGCGGCGGAATTCGTCGGCGATCAGCCCGGCGGCCCTTCGCCCCCCTTCCCCGCTCCGGCCCTCCATCTCGGGAGACGCGAGCGTCTTGACCCAACGTTCGAGGTTCGGCCGCTCGGGTTCATCGCCTTGCGCGGCACACACGCCCGAGCCGAGCGTGACGACGAGCGTCGCGACCGCGAGGAACCATCGGATCGAGGCGACCGGCGCCGCCGTCGCGGGCGGGCGACTCTTCGCGGGAGTCATAACCATTCCTCGGGGGTGGAAATTCTCGCGGAGCATCGCCGCGCGGCCCGGGATCGTGTGGCAAGTTGATCCTGGATCGGGTTGAAACCCTACACGGAGGTGGATCGTGTCGCGAGGTTCATGGATCACGGCGTTCGCTCTGGCCCTGGCGTTCTCGCTGGGCGGTTCGGCGAAGGCCCAGGACTGGAACGACTACCTGCACTGGCCGTACGTGCCCCCGCAGGTCCCCGGCAACGGGTTCGAGTACCAGGGCCTGTACGACGGCTGGTACAAGTACCCCCGGGAGCAGCGGATCGTGCCCCAGATCCAGGGCCCGTACTACCGCAACTTCTACGGCGGCTACCGAGTGCTGGGCAAGTTCCGGCACCCCCACGGCTGGCACGACTGGAACAAGAAGAAGTTCTACCAGGGCAACCACTTCACGATGGACGTCTTCTGAGCCGACCCGGTCGGGTCGCTCCGGGGCGACGACATCGGAGGCCTGGGGCCTCGCATCTCGTCGGGACGCTCCCGATGGAAGCCGCCCCGCCCCCCTCTCCCAAGGGGGGCGGGAGCGGCTTCCTGCTTTTCGGGCCGGTCAGGCCAGGGCCAGGGCGATGCGGTAGTAGGCCTCGGAGGCCAGGGCCACCTGCTCCAGCTCGATCCACTCGTCCTTGGTGTGGGCCTGGGCGATGTCGCCGGGGCCGAAGACGATCGCCGGGATCCCGGCCTCCCCCAGTGGGCCGGCGTCGGTGCCATACGGGACGCCCACCAACTCCGGCCGACGGCCGACGGCCGCGGCGACGGCTTCCGCCAGCGGATCCATCCACGGGCCTATCGCCGTCTCGAGCGCCGGCATGCGCGTCCACGCGGGGAGGAACGTCACGCCCTCCAGGCCGCAGCGCTGGGCGACAAACCGGCGCACGCGCTCGACGGCCGCGTCGGGGGTCTCGCCGGGGATCAGGCGGCGGTCGATCTCGATCTCGCACTCGTCCGGCACGATGTTGACGCTCTGCCCCCCCTGGATCCGGCCGACCGACATCGTCGGCGAGCCCAGCTTGGGGTGGGGCGTCGCGTGGGCCAGGTCGTCGGCGTGCTCGGCCATGGCCCCCACCACCTCCGCCATCCGGTAGATGGCGTTGGAGCCCAGGTGGGGCGTGGAACTGTGGCAGGCCACCCCGCCGGTCTTCACCTTCCAGCGCACCGAGCCCTTGTGCCAGGGGACGACGTCCAGCTTCGTCGGCTCGGCGACGATCGCCAGGGTCACGTCCTTCTCGGTCTGGGCCAGGAGGCTCGAGCCGATGTGCGTGTATTCCTCGTCGACGGTGCAGGCGAGGACCACCGACGCCGACCGCTCGGGCCGCTCCACCCAGAGGCGGCGGAAGGCCATGAGCATGGCCGCCATCCCCCCCTTCACGTCGCAGGCGCCGCGGCCGTACAGCCGCCCCCCCTCGACGCGGGGCTCGAACGGCGGGATCGTCATGCCGTCGACGGGCACGGTGTCCTGGTGGGCGTCGAACAGCAAGGTCGGGGCGGCGGGGTCCGGCGCGGTGTAGCGCGCCAGGAGGTTCGACCGCCCGGGGGCGGCCTGCTGGCGGACGACCGGGATGCCGGCCTCCAGGAACCACGCTTCCAGGAAGGTGCTGACGCGACCTTCATAATACTCCGGGCCGCTCACCGCCCTCCCCATCGGGTTCACGCTGGGGATGGCGACGAGGTCGGCGAGGAGGCTTGTCATCTCATCCACGGTCCGCGGCCTCCGTCGGCGGCTGGCTGGGCGAGCGGCTCCGGCCGGGCGGGATGGCTCGAAGTCGCCCCCGCCCCGCGTCGGCCGCGTCGAGGCGACGCCTCGCGGCTCACTTCACCCGTTCTAGGTATTCGGACGTGCGCGTGTCGATCCGGATCTTCTCGCCCGGCTTGATGAACGGCGGCACCTGGACCTTCAGGCCGGTCTCCAGCACCGCCTCCTTGTACTGGTTCGTCGCCGTGGCGCCCTGCAGCGCCGGCGGCGTGTCTGCCACCGCCAGCTCGACGGAGTCCGGGATCTCGATCGAGACCGCCTTGTCGTTGATGTACTTGACCATCACCTTCGAGTTCGGCAGCAGGAAGCTCATCGACGTGCCGATGATCTCGGGCGAGAAGTGGAGCTGGTCGTAGGTCTCGGTGTCCATGAAGACGTGCTCGTCGCCGGCGGAGTAGAGATACTCGTACTCCTTCGTCTCGACGAACGGGACCTCGATCTGGTCGACGGAACGCAGGCGCTTGTCGATCAGGGTCCCGGAGTTCATGTTCCGGAGCTTGGTCTGGACCATCGCCCGGAGGTTGCCCGGGGTGTGATGGGCGAAGTCCACGACGACGTAGTTCACGCCTTCCATCGTGATCACCATGCCGCGGCGGATGTCGTTCGCTTTGATCATCATGGAGGTAGCGTCTCTCAACTTGCGACGGACGGCCGCGGCCGATCCCTCTCGCCGCGCCGTCCTCGGATGGATGGTCGACGACGCCGCGGCGCCGCGCGAGGAAATCGGCCGATCGAATTTACTGGCCCCACGCCGATTTGCCTAGTGCGGCCTTCACTTCCGGCGTCGGGGCGGCCCCGTCAGTCGGCGGCCTGGCCGGGGGCCAACTCGCGGATCGTCACGTCCTTCCAGCGGACCTCGTAGGGGCCGGTCCCCCTGGCGATGCCGTGGACCTGGAGCCCGATGAACCCTTCGGAATCGCGGCCGTCGCGGAAATCCGCGGTCGGCACGCCGTTGACCCAGGAGCGGTAGCGGTCGCCCTGGACGACGATCCGGTAGCGATTCCAGCCCTGGTCGTCGAACGCCTTCTCGGCCTCGGGGGACTTCGGCCCCTCGCCGTCGATCCACTTGCCGTCTCGGGCCTCGTCGTAGAACTTGCCGGCGGTGCCGTTGTTGGCGATCTCGCACTGGGGGCCATAAAGCCGACGCAGGCCCTGGTCGTCGGGGTCGCGGAGGTGGCTGCGGACCTGGACGCCCGAGTTCAGCTCGGGATCGCACTTCACGTCGAACTCCAGCACGAAGTCCTTGAACGGACCCTTGCAGAGGAACGTGTTGCCCGACCCCTCCACCGTCTTCCCGACGATGGCGCCTCCCTCGACGCGATACTCGGCCGTGCCGCTCTCGACCTTCCAACCGTCGATCGACTTGCCGTCGAAAAGGGGCTTCGCCCCCTCGTCCTCGGCCGAAACGATCGACGAGGCGAGCACGGCGGCCAATCCCACGGCGAAACGGAAACGCGACATCTCGGACCCCGGGGCTAGAGGAAGATTCCCTGTTACGT
Organism: Paludisphaera sp.; assembly: GCF_037189885.1. Classification (NCBI taxonomy): domain Bacteria; kingdom Pseudomonadati; phylum Planctomycetota; class Planctomycetia; order Isosphaerales; family Isosphaeraceae; genus Paludisphaera; species Paludisphaera sp. The sequence continues at coordinate 20,562 of NZ_JBBCIR010000105.1, read as the reverse complement.
TCGATCCGTCGATCATACGACGACGGACGGCCCGACACGAGGCACCGCCGCCCCCTGGCTCCGTTTGGCTTCGTTCGCGCGCCATCCTTGAAGACTATAGGAGTCGCAAGTCGTTGCTTTGCAAGCTGTGTAGGCGAAAAATTCGGTCGTGAAATTTGGCTTCGTTCGTCGAAATCGAATCGCTTTTTCAACGCTCGGGCGCGGTGACAGCCGTCACGCCGGACAGGCCCATGGTCGGCCGAGGCGGACCGGCCCATGGGACCTCTCATCACGTGGCTACCACTCCCAGGCCTAGCCTCCGCGGCCACGGAGGACGTTCCCTCCCCCACGGCTGGGCTCGACGTTCGCTCGCTGCTGACGAATTGCCAAGGATCATCCGACTCTCGATACACTCCGCGGCCCGCGCCATTTAGTTTCATGTTTCCGGGAATCCTGGCGGAATCCGCGGGCGGACCGTCCATCGCCCGGACCATTGACCACGACCGGCGACACGCGCACGCTAGCATCCGGGCTCTGCCCTGCCCCGAGGAGGCGTGACGATGGCGATGATGCTGACGCTTGTGGCGTGTCTCGCGATGGACGTCGAGGCGACGGACGACGCGGGGCTGCGTCGGGCCCTGGCCGAGGCTCGGCCGGGGACGACGATTCGAGTGGCGTCCGGCGACTACGCCGGGGGCGTCTTCGCGCGCGACCTGCGCGGCGAGCCCGGTCGGCCGATCGTGATCCGCGCGGCCGACCCCGATCGACCCCCCGTCTTCCGGGGGGGAAACTCGGCCTTCCACCTGTCGCGGGTGTCGCACGTCGAGCTGCGCGACCTCGTGGCGGAGGGGGCGACGGCCAACGGGATCAACATCGATGACGGAGGCGACCTGGCGAATCCCTCCCACCACGTCGTCCTGGCCGGGCTGACGGTCCGCGACGTCGGGCCGGACGGCAACCGCGACGGGATCAAGCTATCCGGCCTGGCCGATTTCCGCGTGGAAGGCTGCGCGATCGAGCGATGGGGCCGCGGCGGATCGGGGATCGACATGGTCGGGTGCCGAGACGGCGAGATCGTCGATTGCACGTTCCGCCACGGCGACGAGGTGGGGGCCAACGGCGTCCAGATGAAGGGGGGGACGCGCGACGTGGCGGTGCGTCGGTGTCGGTTCGAGCACGCGGGCGGTCGCGCCGTGAATCTCGGCGGCAGCACCGGGATGGCGTACTTCCGGCCCCGGCCCGAGGGCTTCGAGGGGAAGGACCTCATCGTCGAGGACTGCACGTTCCTCGGCTCGGGCGCGGCGGTGGCCTTCGTGGGGGTCGACGGCGCCACGGTTCGCCGGAACATCATCTACCGGCCGAGGTCGTGGGCGTTCCGCATCCTCCAGGAGACCCGCGACGAGGGCTTCGTCCCCTCGCGCGGGGGCAGGATCGAGCGGAACCTCATCGTCTTCCGGGCCGACGAGTGGAAGGGGGCGGTGAATGTCGGCTCGGGCACCGCGCCCGAGACGTTCACCTTCGCCGGCAACGCCTGGCACGCGCTCGACGACCCGAGTCGAAGCAATCCGACGCTCCCCGTCGCCGAGTCGGGGGGCGTTCACGGCGTTGAGCCCCACTTTATCGATGCCCCGTCCGGCGACCTTCGCCTGGATCCCCGGCATCCCGATCCTCGGACGGAATCCGGGACTATTTATTCCGGCCGCCGGCCTTGATAGGCCGAGCGAATTCACCCGGGGAGAATGTGGTCGTGGCACTGACGCGCTGCCTGGAATGTGGTTGTCTGGTGAGCGAGCGGGCAGACGCGTGCCCAAAATGTGGCAATCCGAGTCGTTTCTTCACGGCGACGTCCCCTCCGGAACCCCTGGTCGCCATGGATGGCGGCCCGGTGGCCGCTTCCAACACCAGGGAACTGACCGGCCCCTGCCCCTCGTGCCACGCCACGGCGAGATTCGTTACTCCGAGCCTCACGGAACAGGCGAGTGTCGTCGCGTCCGAGATCGACGGCGATACACGCGATAATATTATCAAGCGCGTTATCATCTCATCGATTCGCGATCTGGCGAACACCTTTCGAGGTGGGAAGGTGGCTCCGTTATACAAGTGCGGACGTTGTGATTCTTGCTGGTATATATGCGGCCATTGCGCGCGGCCCAATCATCCCAGGGTCAATCGCCAAGGCAGGTGCGATTACTGCCAGAAGCCGATGATCACCTGAGCAGACCAGGGAAATCGTTTCGGATACCATGAGGCTCCCTCAGCGCGCCGCCGTGGGGGGGGCCAGGCGGACGAGCTTCCCGCCGCCGCCCGGCAGGTGAAGCTCGACGCGGGAAGCCTGGGCGGGGGTCCATTGGCCGGTGATGGCGTCGTAGACCTCCAGCGGGGCCGGGGCGACCAGGGTGGTCGTCCGATCGGCCTTGTAGTCCAGGTTCACGACCATCGCGTGGGAAGCGCCCTCGCCGGCCGGGCCGAAGAGGCCGATCAGGATGCCGCGGGCGCGGTCCCCCGGCTTGAACTCCTCGGGGGCGATGGGCGGGTCGAGGCGGAACGGTTCTTCCGCGGGGAGCGGGACGGCACCCGGGGGCGTCATCCCCGCGTGATAGACCGCGAGGGAACGGAGCGGCTGGAGTTCGCGGGCGATCGCGACGAACTCGCGATTGAGGGTCTCCACCGCCCGATAGCGCGGCGAGGGCTGGCCGTCGGGGTCGATCATCCCGCCGTCATGCTTCGGGTACTGGTAGACGTAGTACGAGATGCCCTGGGCCCCGTACGCGAGCGTGGTGTAGACGAGGAACCGCATCTCCTCGGGGCCCGGGACGCGAGGGCTGCTGGGGGACGCGGCGGTGCCAGGCACCCAGGAGCTGGCCTGGACGATGTTCAGGAACGGCAGGTCGGATTCCAGGGCCTGCTTCCGCACCAGCGCCAGGTTGAGGAAGTAGTCCGGGGCGTCGTCGCCGCGGCGGAACTGGTAGTGGTCGTAACTCAGCATGGCCGGGCGGACGACCTCGACGAAACGCCGCAGGTGCTCCTCGTACGCCTGGACGATCGGCCCCTCGACGCCGAGCTGCTCGTTGTCCGCGTAGGTCGGCAGGAGGTTGATGTACGCGAGATGGGCCGGGTCGCGCTCTCGCAGGAAGGCCACCAGTTTCCCAAGTGCCGGGAACGCCCCGGCGCTCGGCTCGTCGACGAGGTGGTAGGCGTACATCGCCGGGTGCTCCCGCACGCGCTCGATGAGCGCGGCCAGGGCCTCGCGACGACCGTCATCCTCGAGCGAGGCGGGGACGATCACGGGATCGGAGAGGAGCCCTCGCAACCCGTGCCGATGGGCGACGTCCAGCTCCTCGACGCTGGAGCACCAGGCCAGGTTCCACCCCCCGGCCGCGATCCGGTCCGCCGCGGCGTCGTCCAGCGGCCCGCCCCCCGGGAATCCAGGCCCGGCCCAGTAGGCGACGATCGGCTCGCCCACCTTCCAGGGTTCCTCGGCGCGAGCGGCGGCGAGCGAGGCGGCGACTGTCATCATCAATACGAGCGACGCGAGCCGGAATCGGCGTCTCATGTCCACTTCTCCTCTCGGGCGGGCCCATGCTCGCCCCCCGTGAGCGTAGCAGCCCGCGCGGGGCATCGCAACTTTTCAAGGAGTGCTCGCATGAACTTGTTCTCGCGAAGTTGCTGGGCGTCCGGCTGCCTCTCCTGGGCGTTCGCCATCGCGGCGACGACGGCCGCCGCCGATGAGCCGCCCGCGGTGATGTTCACCGTGACGGTCGATCGCGGGGCGGATGTGGGCCAGGGCTTCGGGTCGCTGTTCGAGGCGGCCAGCGAGGACGGGGCGCTCGTGGTCGGCGCGGGCTTCCAGGATGGCTACAACACGCAACTGCGGGGCGATCGGCACGCCTTGCGGTTCTTCGTCAGGCCGACCGACGGAACTCGGTCCTTCCGGGTGGAGGAACTGCCCCGGCCGAACGACCTGACCGGCACCTATCTCTCGGGCCTCGACGAGGTCGTCCGCTCGACGCATGGCGGGCTCAAGGCCTGGGACCCGGCGGCGGGGGCGTGGCGGATGGAGCCGGACGTCGGCGGCACTCAGGAGGTCATGAGGCTGGGCGACGGGCTGCTCGAATTCGGCGACGGCCAGGTCAGGTTCGACGGGCGGACGATCCTGCCGCCGGCGGAGCGCGGGAAGTATCAACTGTTCTATTACGCGAACGGCTACCTCTGCTTCTACCACGTCGAGCGCGGCGGCCGAGGCTACCGGCCGTTCGAGGACGACGCCGACGGCTTCAGCAAGCTTTACGCCTGCCCGTGGACGCCGTGGGAGCCGCGCGTCGACCTCGCCCGCGCGAGCGTCCTCACGCTTCCGGTCGTCGGCGAGATGACGTTCGCCTGGGGGCGGATCGGCGATCAGGTCGTCACCGGCTCGAACATCGGCGGCTTCTACGTCCTGGAGGAAGGCCGCTGGCGGATGCTGCTCGAACCGAACCTGACGGTCAGCTACCAGCTCTATTCGACGTTGCCGTTCCACGGCCGACTGCTCATGGGACAGTATCCGACCGGCCGCTTGTTCGAGTACGACGGCCGATCGATCGTCGACCTGGCCGGCTGGCCGCCGGTGCCGCCGGGCGTCTCCCCGAGCGCCCGCGAGGCGCAGACGACGGCGGTCTACGGGGGCGAGCTGCTGGTCGGCGTCTGGCCGTGGGGAGAGCTATGGCGGCAGGGCCCCGACTCGGGACGCTGGGAGATGATCCGGCGCATGTTTGACCACCCCCCGGCCTCCGACGCGACCGTGCACCCCTACGAGGCCGAGAGCCGCGACCTGCCGGTGGCGAATCTGTGGGGCCAGCGGATCACGAGCCTGGTGACCAGCGGCGATTCGCTGTACGTGTCGACCTCGGCCAAGAGCCCGTCCGAGTGGGAGCCGGAGCGATACCCGTTCCTCGCGCCGGATCGGTGGAAATCCTACGGCGCGGTGTATCGCGTCACGACGCCCGGCCACCTCGGCGCGGCGACGGCCTGGACCGACGGCCCGACGACGTTCGAGCTGTCGATCCAGGGCCGCCGGATGACGATCGCGCAGGACGGCGAGCGGCTCGCGACGGCGGACATTACCGGCCCGCTCGGGGACAAGCTCCCCGGCCTCGCCAGGCTCAAGCCGGTCCGCTGGGGCGACGGCCTGTACGGCCCATTCGGCGGCGCGACGCTGGAAGGGGCCGTGGCGGCCGATGCTCGCGCCTCGGCCGCGACGCCGTGACTCAGGCCTTGGGCTTGAGGAACAGGACCTCGCCGCGCTCGATCCAGCCCTTGCGGAGGTCCATGCGGAACCAGCCCTCGCCGTTCTTCTCCTGGAAGCGGAGCGGCGAGCGGGGGCCGAACTCGGCCAGGTCGTACTCCACCCAGGTCTGGCCCATGTCCGGCGAGTAGGCGATGCCGGTGGCGAGCGTCGAGGCCGGGGCGCAGTGCCCGGCGAACATCACGCCATCCTGGATGAGCAGGTTGGCCATCTCGAACGGCGCGTCGAACAGGCGGGTGTGCTTCGAGGGGTCGGCGAGGTCGGTCGGGGCGCAGCGGAAGATGCCGCGGTCGTAGGGCTGGTCTTCCGGCTTGGGGCCGTTGGCGTCGGCCGCCCAGTAGAGCTGGTTGTCGACGAAGTTGATCCCGCCCGACTTGTAGCGCGAGTTCGAGTTCACCGAGACCAGGACGACCCACTTCCACGCATCAGCCCGCGCGTCGTACTCGCCGCGCAGCCAGTGGCATTCGTGGCCCTCGCCGCGGTCGATGTCGCCGGTGCAGGCGTAGAAGGCCCGCTCGGCCGGGTTGAAGGCCACGCTGTGGATGTGGCGGCAGATGACGGGATTCGAGGGGTCGCCGAGGAATGATCCCGGCTCCGCGCCCGGCTCCTGGAAGTGGGGGTTGCGGCCGAAGGAATAGGCGAGCTTCACCGTCCGGCCGTCGTCGGTGGAGTAGAAGATGTTGACCGGGACCGCGCCTCCCATCACGTTGCAGTAGTTCCCCCAGACGAGCATCTCGCGGCCGTCGACGTCCCAGGTGTGCACCCCGTCGAGCGGGTGGAAGTACCAGCCGGGCTGGTCCGGATCCTTGGGCTTGTGCGGGAGGTAGTCGCGGCCCTCGCGATCCTTGACGATGATCTCGTTATATGACTTGAGACCATCGGTGCTCAGGTACAGCTTCTCGCGAGTGGCGAACAGGATCTCGCCGCCCTTCTGGAAGCAGCTGAAGGTGATGTTCTCGGCGTCGGGGAACGGCGTCTCGCGGGACCAGGTCTTGGCGTTGTCCTCGGAGAGGAAGATCCGATCCCCCTTGAAGCCGAATGCCCGATCCCCGCGCTGGGAGTCGATGTAAGGCCCCTCGGGGGCGAGGCGATACCAGAAGTGCGGGGTCTCGCCGATCTCGCCGGGGGCCGTCGCCCGGAGGCTCGCCCGCGCGGGTCGCATCAGGCCGCCGGCCGCCGTCGCCGCGACGGCCGCGCCCAGGAACATCCGCCGAGTTTGATTCTGGTTCGAGGGCATCGTCGGGCGTCTCCGTGAACCGGGTCGGTGGAAGGTCGAGATCCGACCCATCGGACCACGGAGGGGGCGACGGTTCAAGGATTCGGCGGGCTAGCTTCCCGCCGCCAGGTCCAGGAACGCGACGTGCGACGGGTTGCCGACCGGGGCATAGTGGCCGGTGAACGCGAGGCCGCCGGAGCGTCCGTCGACGCGGAAGACGGCGACGTGATCCGCCCGCTGGTTGCAGCAATAGAGGAAGCGGCCGGTGGGGTCGAGGGTGAAGCTGCGCGGGTAATTGCCGCGGGTCCATTCCTCGCCGACGTACGTCAGCGCGCCGTCCGGGCCGACGGCGAAGATGCCGATGGAGTCGTGCAGCCGGTTCCCCGCGTAGACGAAGCGACCGTCCGGCGAGACTAGGATCTCCGACGTGAAGTTGCTCCCCGCGTAGCCCGGCGGCAGAGACGAGATCGTCTGGCGGCGCGTAAGACGGCCGGCGTCGTGGTCGAACAGGACGATCGTCGAGCCCTCCTCCTGGATCGAGTAGAGCCAGCGACCATTGGGATGGAAGTGGAAGTGCCGGGGGCCGTCTCCCGGGGGCAGGGTCGCGAACGGCGGGTCGTTGGGGGTCAGCATGCCGGCCTGGTCGTCGAACTTCCACGAATAGATGCGATCCAGCCCGAGGTCGACGTGGAGGGCGAACTTGCCCGACGGGTCGGCCTGGATCATGTGGGCGTGGGTCCGGTCGTGGCCGCTGAAGGCGAAGCTCCCCCGGGGCGCGTTCGTCGCGCGTCGAGGGCCGACCTCCCCCTCGTCGACCTGGACGTCGGTCGCCTCGCCGAGCCGGCCGTCGGCGTGGATGGGGAGCACCGCGACGGAGCCGCCGAAGTAGTTGGCGACCAGCAGGAACCGCCCCGACGGGTGGATATCCGCGTGGGTCGGCCCCGCCCCGCCCGACTTGACGGAATTCAGGAGGGTCAACGCGCCGGTGGCGCGGTCGATGGCGAAGGCCGCGACGCTGCCCTGGCGGTCGTCGCCGACGCGGTCGGTCTCGTTGGTGGAGTAGAGGACCGTCCCCGCCGCGTTGACGACGAGCCGGCTCGGGCTGGTCCCCATCTCGTGCACGCCCGCCGGCTCCATCGACCCGGTCGCGCGATCGACGCGGAATATGTGGATGCCCCTCCCGTTCCCCGGCGGCAGATCCACCTGGGTCGGCAAGACGTCGCGGAGAGGGGAGCTGAACGTCCCGACGTAGGCGATCAAGGGCGCGTCGCCCGCCGCGCGCGAGGCGCCGCCCAGCAGCGGGGCCGAGCCGACCAGGGCGGCGGAGGTCTTGAGGAACCTGCGGCGTGAGCGTGTCGGCGGGGTCATGGGCGGGCCCTTGCGGGTGGGGACGGGGATGGGACTGCCAATCGATTCGAAAAGCCGAGGCCCCCGCGGGGATGGTCCCGACGGGGGCCTGGGGGCCGGGCGTCAGTCGACGAGGGGGCCGGAGGAGAATTCGCGGCCCTGGAACTCGCGGGCGCGAGCCTCGGAGATGGCGCGGAGCAGGCCGTTGTTGAGGCGGCGATAGAGGGTCGAGCGATACTCGGCCGGGACGTCGCGGTCGATCCACTCGCGGGCCTCGTCGGGCATCCGGCGGACGCCCAGCGACTCGGCGATGGCGCCCATGGCGACGAACCGCTCGGCCTCGGACGGGTAGAGCACCAGGCAGGCGCGGGAATCCTCGAACCGGCCGGTGGAGATCAGGCTGTCGACCAGGATGCCCACCAGGACGCCCCGGAGGCCGCGCTGCTGCACCGAGGCGACGGCCTGGGCGGCGAGCGAGTAGCTGCGGGTGGCGTCCTCGTCGCGGCCCTTGCGGGCCTGGAACTCGCCGACCAGGACCAGGGCGCGGGCGCGGGCCTCGGCGTTCCTGATGAGGTTGGCCAGCTCGGTGGCCCGCCCGTACTGCCCGGACTCGCCGGCGGAGACCGCCAAACGCTCCTTGGCGCGGTTGCGCCAGACCGGCCGCTCGATCTGGTCGGAAAGCGAGGCTCCCTCCACCAGGATGTCGTCGGCCTGCTCGGCGTAGGCGGCGCGGTCTTCCTCGCTGACCTCCGGGCCCCGGGGATCGGACGAGGGGGCGGCGTAGTCCGAGGCGATCACGGCGCTGCCGACGGCCATGTTCTGGACGGCCCGCTCCATGTACTCGCTGCGGTAGGTCGGGTTGCGGATCTGGCCGGCCATGTGCGCGGCGCGACGCCACTGCAGGCGTGCCGTCCGGATGGCGAGCCGGCCGTCGAGTCGGGACATGGCCCTGGACTCGGCCTCGTCGGGGAAGAGGCGCACCTGGGGCTTGCCCTCGCGGAGCAGCGCGTCGGAGAGCAGGCCGGAGACGGTGACGATGGAGATGATGAGCTGATCGTGGATCAGGTCGTTCGTCTCCTGGGTCGCGGCGGTGGACGCCTCCTGCACGGCGCGGTGGGCCAGGACGAACTGATTGTTGAGGATCGACCCCCGGGCGATCTGGAGCATGATCCGCCCGCGCTCGCCGGGCTCGGAGATGAGGCCGGCGGTGTCGATCATCTCGGGAGTGATCCGCAAGCCGCCGGGGAGCGGCGAGGGGCGGCCGGACTCGTTCAGCATGAGGAACGGGGCGATGCCGGGGTCGTCCGGGAAGCGGACGTTGATCCCGGGGCCCGGCGTGGCCGGCGTCCCCTCGACGGGCTCGGCGGGCGGTCCGGAAGGGTCGGCCTGGCCGCGGCCGTCGGGCGAGCCGAGCGGGACGCTGGGGCGGTAGTCCTGCACCGAGGACGCGCCCGTCCCGGTCCCCGCCCCGCTCCCCGTCGAGAGGCCGGCGGCGTCCTGGGCGAGCGCCCCGGAGGGCGATAGCGCCCCCGACGTCGCCGCGAGGGCGATCAGGGGCGCCAGGTATCGGATCATCGGGTGTGCGGGCCGCATGGGTGTGTATCCTCAAGTCCGATCGGCGGGGGGGCCGACGAGAAGGGTCGTCACTTCCGCCCGGCGGAGCTTCGACGCCGCCGGCGCGCGGCCGACGTCCTCAAGGATGCACCGCGTTCCCCCTCCGGTCAAATCGCGGCGGGCCCACCTTGAGCCCGTTTCGGGAAGATCCGTCTCGGGTTGTCGACGAGGACGAGTTTAGCGACCTCGAGCGCGCGCTCGGCCGTCCAGCCCCGCATGCTCATGCCCTCCTCGGCGAGCGTCTCGGCGAGGACGCGGCGGTACATCTCGAACTTGGGCAGGATGAATTCCAGCTTGTAGGCGTCGGAATAGTATCCCAGGAGCTTGACCTTGGGGACGGCCTGGAGCCGCGCCTTCAGGTCGGCCGCGATGAACGCCGGGATGTTCGAGTACCACCAGTGCCCCATCGGCAGGACGTTGGGGAAGATCCAGGAGTACGCCACCAGCTCGGCCCCGGCGTCCGGGGATAGGGTGGAGACGGGGAACGTCACCCCCGCGAAGTGGTTGAACAGTTCGCGATACTCATAAAGGCTGACGCGGCGGTCGAACAGGTCGCGGCCCCCGGCGACCCCGGCGGGGTAGACGTTCCGGACCGGGCCGATCATCAGGTCGAAGGGGAGCCCGAAGTCGGCGCAGCATTCGGCCAGGGTCCAGAAGACGGTGGCGCGGATCTCGTCGTGCTCGTCGGGCCGGAGGTCCAGGCCGCGGATCGCCCGCCGCAGCGGCGTGACCGCGCGCTTGGGGGCGGCGCGTCGCGGGGCGAAGTCGGGGGGGAGGCTGATGGCGCAGGCGCGCGCCCCACGGGCGACGAACCGCTCGAACAGCTTGACGATCGCCTCGCGCAGGCCCTCGCCGTCGCCGACGTCCACGCCGGTCGCGGCCTTGAGGCGCTCGATCGTCCGGGGCTCGTGCAGCTTCAGGACCAGGTCGTCGGTGCGCAGGCAGGGGATGTAGCGGTCGACGTCCCATCCCTCGAGCGGGTCGTCGAACTCGTTGGTGAGGAAGACGGCCTCCAGGTTGGAGGTCTTCCAGACGGACTCGTCCCAGGCGGCGGCGTCGGAATCGCGGTCGCGCAGGGCGCGGTCGTACAGGTCGCCGATCTCCTCCGGGCCGATTCGGTCGCCCTGGAAGCCGTGGAACGTCCGGGCGATCTCGATCAGCCAGGAGTACTGGACGGTGTTGTCCAGGGTGGAGAGCCGTCGGGCGAGGTTCTCGGCGCGGGCGCGGGGCGGGAGATCCGGGGCGACGTCGTCGGCGGGCATGCCGGCGGAATGGGCCAGCTCCGTGTAATAATGGTATCCTAGGACTTCGTCGAGGTCGCGCGCCGCCGGCCGATGGGGGTCGATGTGCGAGTGCGGGTCGAAGATCGGCCAGCGACGCATCTCCTCCAGCAGTTCGCGGCCGGGTTGGGAGACGCGGGCGGAGGGGCTGTCGGGGCTCATGGCGGCCTTGCTCGGGATGTTTCGGGCGGGGGCGGACGGGCGCCGGCCCGCCTCGGGATCGTTAACGGCGAGCGTAGCCGGGGCCGGGCCGGTCGTAAAGGGTCGGGGCGTCGCGCGGGGGGCCGGTTCGTCATGAAGGTGGTCGTGACCGGCGGCGGGACCTCCGCCCCCATCGACGACGTGCGCGTCATCACCAACGTCTCGACCGGGCGGACGGCCGCGGCGATCGCCGAGGCCTGCCTGGACCGAGGCGACGAGGTCTGGCACGTCCACGCCCCCCATGCCGAGCCCCCCCTGCTCCGCCACGCCCGCGTCGACCTCGACGCCGACCCGGACGCCGAGCGCGCGCGGATCGACGCCCTGCGCCGGCTCTGGCTGGAACGCCGCGAGCGGCTCCACCTCCGCCCCCTGAAGGTCGGCACGGTGGCCGAGTACTCCGAGGCGCTTCGGCTGGCCCTGGCCGAGTCCGCGGCCGATCTCGTCTTCCTGCCGATGGCCGTCTCCGACTACGAGCCCGAGCCCCGCGCGGGCAAGATCAGCTCCCGCCTGGACGACTTGACCATCCCGCTGCGCCGGACGCCGAAAGTGATCCGGTCGGTCCGGGATTGGGCGCCCTCGGCCTATCTGGTCGGCTTCAAGCTCCTCTCCGGCGCGCCGACGGCCGAGCTGATCCGCGCGGCGCGGGAGGCCTGCCTCGCCAACCGGGCCGACCTGACCGTCGCGAACGACCTGGAGGACGTCCGGGCCGGCCGCCACGCGCTCCACCTGACGCGCCCCGACCGCGAGGTGGAGACGCTCCCCGCCGGCCCCGACCTGGCCGAGCGGCTGGTCGATCGGGCCCGATTCTGGGCCGGTGAGCGGCGCCATCCCGTTTAGCCGCCGATCATTTGACGTCTTTCCCGCCCGACCTAGGATTGAATCGATGCACCCGCCGAGCGCCGATTGCTCCGGCGGCGTCCGACGTCGCGGTCCCACGGGATGACAAGACGCCATGCCGATTATTCACCAGGTCGCCGCCCGGGCCAGCCTGCCCGACCTGCGCAGAGCGCCCCACTTCGCCATGGAACGAGCCCCGCCGGGGGATTCGCCGACCGACTATCTCCCGGACGTCGCGCGGACGATCCTGGAGAACTCCGCGGCGATCATCTACCTGAAGGATCTCGAAGGAAGGTATCTGTTCGTCAACCATCGTTTCGAGCAGATGCTCCGCGTCACGTCGAGCCAGATCATGGGGGGGACGGACTTCGACGTCCACGCCCCGGAGGTCGCCGAGCGGATCCGGGCCAACGACGCCCTGGTCATCCGCGGGGGGAAGGCCCAGGAGATCGAGGAGACGGTGTTCGTAGGCGGCTCCGACGAGCCCAGCTACTACATCTCGGTGAAGGAGCCGCTCTTCGACGCCGAGGGCCGGCCGATCGCCGTCTGCGGCATCTCCACGGACATGACCCCGTGGAAACGCGCCCAGGAGGCCGCCCGCCTGGGCGAGGAGAGGTATCGATCGCTGGTGGAGGCCACCGCGGCGATCGTCTGGGCCACGCCCCCCGACGGCTCGTCGACGCCGGAGGGGACGGCCCGCTGGCGGGAGTTCACCGGCCAGGGCGAGGAGGAGGCCGAAGGCCTGGGATGGCTGCGGGCGGTCCACCCCGACGATCGGCCGCGCACCGAGCAACAGTGGGTCGCGGCCGTGGCGTGCGGGGGCTCCTTCGAGGTGGAGCACCGCGTCCGTGGTCGCGACGGGGCTTACCGGATCATGAGGGCCCGCGCCGTCCCGGTCCGGGACGTGGACGGCTCGGTCCGCGAGTGGGTCGGGGCGCACGTCGACGTGACGGACCGGGAGGTCGCCGAGCGGGCCTTGCGCGAGAGCCGGCAGCGGCACGAGGCCGCCATGATCGCGTCCGGGACCGGCACCTACCGCTGGGACCTGGCGACCTCGGCGATCGAGTGGGACGACCAGATGCGCGTCCTCTTCGGCGTGGGACCCGACCACGTCCCGTCCTTCGACGACGTGCTCTCGCGGCTTCACCCGGAGGACCGCGAGCGGATGGAAGCGGCGTTGACGCTGGTGGCCAGGGGGGAGGCGTCGGCGGACGGCCAGATGGAGTTCCGCGTCGTGCAGCCCGACGGGTCGATGCGATGGCTCACCGGCAAGGGGAGGATGTATCACGACGCCGAGGGCCGCCCCACCCATATCGTCGGTGGTTGCCACGACGTGACGCCGCTGAAGGAGGCCGAGGCGCGGCTGGCGCACCGCGCCAACCACGACACGCTGACCGGCATGCCCAATCGGGCGCTGCTCCAGGCGACGATGGAGCAGCGAGTGGCCGCCGGCTCGCGCTTCGCGTTCTTGCTCCTCGACCTCGACCGCTTCAAGGAGATCAACGACACCTTCGGCCACGGCCACGGCGACGCCGTGCTGCGCGAGTTGCGTCCCCGCCTGGGGGCGGCCGTCCGCGGCCCGCGGCTGATCGCCCGGCTGGGGGGGGACGAGTTCGGGATACTCCTGGAGGGCGCGGGGCTGCGGGAGGCCGTGGAGGCCGCCAGGTCCATCCTCGCCGACCTGGTGAGCCCGATCCACGTCCGCGGCCACGACCTGGAGGTCGGGGCGAGCGTCGGCGTCGCGCTCTTCCCCGACCAGGGCCGCGACGTCGCCTCGATCATCCGCATGGCGGACGTCGCCATGTACGCCGCGAAGCGTTCCCGATCGGGCTGGGCCATCTATCAGCCCGGGCAGGACCGCGCCTGCGCCCGCAACCTGACCATGGTCGGCGAGCTGCGCCAAGCGATCGAGTCGGACCAGCTCCGGATCAATTACCAGCCGAAGGTGGATCTGAGATCCATGATCGACGCCGGCGTGGAGGCCCTGGTCCGGTGGCAGCACCCCAGGGAGGGGCTGCTGGCGCCCGACGAATTCATCCCGGTCGCCGAGGAGACCGGCCTGGTCCATCCGCTGAGCCTGTGGGTCCTCGACAGGGCGCTTCGCGACCGTCGCGCCTGGGCCGCGCGGGGCGTCGACTCCTCCGTCTCCGTCAACCTCGCCGCCGACAGCCTCCAGGATCCGAGCCTGGACGCGATCATCGCCGACCTGCTCGCCCGCCACGACGCCCCGGCGCGACGGCTGACGATCGAGGTGACGGAGACGGGCATGATGAGGAACCCGACGCGGGCGCGGACGCTGCTGACGCGCCTGCACGACATGGGGGTCCGGATCAGCATCGACGACTTCGGGACCGGGTATTCCTCGCTCGCCTACCTGAAGGAGCTGCCGGTCGACGAGGTGAAGGTGGACCGCTCGTTCGTCAAGGACGCCGCGACCAGCCAGCGCGACGCCTGCATCGTCCGCTCGGTGATCGACCTGGGCCATAACCTCGGCCTGCGAGTCGTGGCCGAGGGGGTGGAGGACGAGGCGACGTTGGAGCTGCTCAGGAGCTGGGGCTGCGACCTGGCCCAGGGGTGGCTCCTGGGCAGGCCGTCCACGGCGGATTCGTACCTCCGGGGCCGGAGGCCGCTCGTACCGGCCCACCGGCCGTGAGCCGCCTCCCGATCAGTGGCCGGTCGGCGCCGGGGCCGGCGGCGGGATCGACTTGGGGGCGAAGCCCAGGATGACGCGGCAGGGGGCGTGCTCGAGGACGTAGCGGGTGTTGGAAGCGAACGCCGAGGTGTCGCCGCGACGATAGACGCCGCGGAGGCTCATGAAGATCGCGTCGAACTTCCCCTCCACCGCCTCGCGGACGATCTCCTCGCCGGCGTCGCCGAAGGACATCTTGAACGTCACCCGACGCCCCAGCTCGCGGGCCCGGTCGGCTCCTCGCTCGATGATCCGACGCCCCTCCGCCTCGGCCCGCACCTCTTCCTCCTCGGCCTCGGAGACGTAGAGGAGCGTCACCTCGACGGCGGGGTCGAGGAAGCTCATGACGGTGTCCAGGAAGTCGGCGCTCAGCGGGCTGCCGTCGTAGGCGAGCAGCAGTCGCTCCACACCGTGCCAGCCGCGCCTCAGGTCGGCCAGGAGCTGGGCCGCCTCGGCCGCCATCGCCCCCGGGCGCGGGATGTGGCCGCCGCCGGCGATGTCGAGCCGGGCGTCGCGGTCCTGGCCGAGCACGCGGATCGTCAGCGGCTCGGGCTTCGACCCGCAGATGTTCAGCCAGTAGAGGGCGACCTGGTCGAGCTGGTCCTCCGGGTTGAACTTGTTCGACATGCCCATGATCAGCTCCTGCGCGCCGATGGTCTTGGCCGTCTGGGCCAGCGCGAACAGGGGCTCGTTGGTCGGGACGATCAGCGGCTTGACCGGCTTGCCGGCGTGCTCCGCCAGGTTGACGACCGCCGTGAGGAGCTGGCGGTCATAGTCGGTGATGGTCGGGTGGTAGTCGCCGCTCCCCTTCGGGAGGACGTTGGCCGTCATGACCACGACGTCGGTGGTCTCCGGGTCGGTCTCGTCGAGGCACTTCTGGAGCATCCCCAGGTTGTACGGCGACCGGATGGCGACCAGCTTGCGGAACGGGTGCGAGAGGGCCAACGCGGACGGCGACAGCCCCTCCGACTCCTCCTCGTTGAACTGCTCAAGGTGCTCGTGGCTGGCGGAGCCCAGGCGCTTCTTGCGCAGGTATTCGCTGACCTGGAAGACGGCGAAGAAGGCCCCGGTGAACAGGATGCCGGAGACGGTGGCGATCTCCTTGGTCAGCAGGTTCGACACCGCGGCGGCCGCCAGGATCAGGAAGATCAGCGTCATCCCGATCGGCACGCGGTAGTCCCGGACCTGGACGTTCAGGGGCACCTCGAACTCGCGCCGGCCCGGCCGCTTGAAGCGGAGGATCAGCATCGAGCCCGACATGAACACGAAGCTCCAGATCACGCCGAAGGCGTAGGCCTCGCCCAGGGTCAAGACGTCGCCCTGGCTCAGGACGATCGTGACGACCTGGAGGATCACCACCAGGTTCAGCAGCCGCGAGGTCGTCCCGTACTTCGGGTGCGGCCTCAGGAACCAATCGGGCAGCACGCCGTCCTCGGAGACCCGATTCAGGATGCCGTTCGACCCCAGGATCGCCGTGTTCACCGCCCCGGAGAGGAGCAGGAAGCCCACCACCACCACCAGCGCGTTGAGGGCCAGCCGGGCCCACTGCGGGCCCGCGACGTGCATCGCCAGGCCGCCGATGAGATTCCCGGAATATTGCGACATCCGCACGTCGTCCGGGATGATCATCACGGCGAGGAAGCTGATGACCGTGGTGAGGGTCAGGCTATACAGGAAGACGACGAGCGCGGCCTTCTTGAAGTTCTTGAGCTTGGGGCTCTCCACCTCGCGGTAGACCTGCGCCAACGTCTCCTCGCCGCTCATCGCCAGGACCGAGTGGCCGAACGCCACCAGCAGCCCGAAGACTCCGATCAGCCCCCACCAGTTCCCCTCGATCGCGTCGGGCCGGAGCTGGGCGGCGACCTCCGTATGGCCGAGGAAGCCCAGGGGGTCGACCTGGCGGCCGAACGGGTCGAGGACGGGCTCGCCCTGAAAGTCGACCTTCCGCGAGAGATCGGGCGCGGTCGGCGGCAACTCCCGCTTGGAGGGATCGAGCGCGATCGTCACGGCGCACCACGTGATGAGGATCACGGCCATGACGGTGGTCGCCCCGAGGATCTTCAGCGCCTGGTCGCTGGACTCGTGGATACCCCTGGTGTTGACCCGCCAGAAGTAGAGCGTCACGCCGATGGCGAGGAGCGAGGAAAGCGCGTTCTGGTGGGCGACGAGAGGACTTTCCGGACCCAGATCCATCAGGTCGGAAAGGAGCCCCATGAGGTAGTGCCCCGCCGTCACGCTGCTGATCGGCCCGACGAGGACGAAGTCGAACAGAAGGGCCGAGACGGCCAGCCCGGCCATTTGCCGGCCCATGGCCTCCTTGACGATCTTGTAGACGCCGCCGCGCACGAACATGGCGCAGCTCTCGACGTATACCGTGGAGACGGCGCCGCTGAGGATCATCACGCCCATGATGAACCAGGGCCCGGCCTTGCCGATCTGCGACTCGACGATGCCGCCGATGTAGTAAGCGGTCCCGGCGAGGTCGCAGAGCACGATCGCGGCGGTGCGCCAGTATGAGATGAACGTGAACATCACGCTCGTGACGACCAGCACCTGGCTCGCGCTCGGCCGGGACGACGGCTTCGCGGAGTGATCTCCGACGGGCATGGGCATGCTTCTCTGTTGTGGGCGGACCTCGGGCCGGGGGGGACGCCCCCCGTGGCGGCCGACGGGCCGCGTCGTCGCGAAATGTCTTGCATCGCGCGCGAGGTCATTGATTACATGCCTCGCCGGTCGGGCCGTCAAGGGGTCGGAAGCCGCGGCGCGCCGCGCTGGCGTCCGCGTCGGCTCGCCGGGTATCGTGGGGGGCGTCGCCGAGGTCCCGAAACACCCCCTCCCATCGAAGGGCCCACATGCTCCGCCGAGTCTTCCTACTGTTCGCGACGGCCCTCGTCGCGGCCCCCGCCCCGGCCCAGGACGCCGGGCCGCCGCTGGTCGAGCGTCAGCGGATCCGCCTCAACCTCGCCGGCGCCGAAACCGTCCTGGACGCGGCGAAGGCCGAGGCCGGGGCGCTCGGGCTGAAGTGCAACATCGCCGTCGTCGACGACGGCGGCCACCTGCTGGCGTTCGCCCGCATGGACGGCGCGCGGCCCGCCAGCGCCTCCACCGCGATGTCCAAGGCCGTCTCGGCGGCGACGTTCCGCCAGGAGTCGGGCCCGCTCCCCGCCGGCGGCGAGCCCGACGTGCTGCTCAGCCTCGGCGTCGAGAACGCCGCCGGCGGCAAGATCACGACCCTGCGGGGGGGCGTCCCCATCGTCGTCGACGGCCAGGTCATCGGCGCCGTCGGCACGGGCGGCGCCACGGGCGAGCAGGACGCGTTGATCGGCAAGGCCGGCGTCCGGGCCCTCCTCGACGCCCTGGAGAAAGGGCGGTGAAACCGGCTCGCGTCCTCCCCACTCGCTGCCGGGGGGGGCGATCGTGAACGCCGATGGCCCGGCGTCGCGTCCTACTCGTCCTCGAAGATCGCGAGCAGGGCGTTCAGCCCCCGGGCGAGGGTCGGGTGGGCGAGCATGTCGTCTCGGAGGCGCTGGAACGGCAGGCCACCCATCATCGCGATCTGCATCATCGACATGATCTCGCCCCCCTCGACGGCCAGCGTCGAGCATCCGAGGATTTGATCCGTCTCGGCGTCGACGATCGCCTTGAGGAGGCCGCGAGCCTCGCCCATCTCGACGGCCCGCGCAACGTCGGTCATCGGCATCCTGGCGACCCGGACGGGTCGGCCCTGGTCGCGCGCCTCCTTCTCGGTCATCCCGACCCGGGCGTACTGCGGGTCGGTGAAGACGGTGAATGGGACCATCCGGCCGGTGGTCGTTCGGCCGGCGTCGCGCAGCAGGTTCTCGCGGAGGATGCGGTTGTCGTTGTGGGCGACGTGCGTGAACTCCGGGCCGCCGTTCACGTCGCCGGCCGCGAACACGCCGGGGACGCTGGTCTCCAGCCGCTCGTTGACCTCGACATATCCGCGTTCGTCGGTCCGAACCCCGGCCGCCCCCAGGTTCAGGCCATCCGTGTTCGGCCGCCTGCCGACCGCGGCGAGCAGGTGAGAGCCCGTCACTTGTCGTTCCCGATCGCCCGAGCGGATCGTCAGGCGGACGCCATCCCCCGAGTCGGCGACGCGCGTGGCCTCGGCGTCCAGGATGATGTCGACGCCCTCCTCGCGGAGAATGTCGGCCAGGGCCTCGGTCATGTCGTCGTCCTCGCTCGACAGCAACTCGCCTCCCCTTTCGATGATCGTCACCCGCGCCCCGAAGCGGCGGAACATCTGGGCGAACTCGACTCCGATGTACCCGCCGCCGAGGACCAGCAAGTGTTCCGGCACCTCCCCGAGCGTTAGCATCCCCGTCGAATCCAGCCAGGGCACGTCGTCCAGGCCGGGGATGTCCGGGATCGCCGGGAGGCCGCCGGTGTCGATCACGACGACATCGCCGCGGAGGAGCCGCGAGCCGCCGTCGTTCAGCGCGACCCGGACCTCGCGAGGGCCGACGAACGATCCCGCGCCGCGGATCAGCTCCAATCCGTCGGCCTCCTCGATCTTCCTGGCGCTACCCGCCCGGAAGGCCTCGACGATCGCCGTGGCGCGGGCGCGGACCTCGTCGAGCCGGACCTCGACCGTCCCGGCATGGACCCCGAACACCCGCGCGCGGCGCGCCTGGTGGGCGACGCGGGCGCTGGCGATCATCGCCTTGGTCGGCGTGCAGCCGACGTTGACGCACGTCCCGCCCATCTCCCCCTTCTCGATCAGGGCCACGCGCCAGCCCGCGCCGGCCAGCGTGCGCGCCAGGGGGTTGTTCGCCTGCCCGGCGCCGAGGAGGATCGCGTCGAACGTTTCCGGCTCGATGGCCATCTCATCTCACTCCCGCGAATGGACTTATCTCCGTAAGATCACGGGAGCGATTATGATGCCGCCGAGTCGGGAGGCCCTCCATCATGGCGAAGCGCGCGACATTCGAGGAGAAGCTGGCGGCGATGCGTCGGCTTCGCGAGCGAGACGAACCGGAACCAGGCGACGTCTCGGCCGTCCGCAAGGCGATCGGCGATCGCTCCAATTTCGTCGTCGCCGCGGCGGCCGAGGTCGCTGGCGCGTGGCGGCTCGGCGAGGCCGCGCCCGACCTGGAGGCCGCATTCCGCCGCTTCATGGTCGACCCCGCGAAGGACGACAAGCTCTGCCGCGCCAAACTGGCCGTCGTCCAGGCGCTGGAGAAGTTGGAGCATCCGGGCGCGGGGATTTTCGAGGCGGCCGCGCGGCACGTCCAGCTCGAAGCCGCCTGGGGCGAACCGGTCGACACCGCGCCGCCGCTCCGCGCCGCGGGGCTGATCGGCCTGACCCGCGTCAACCCGCCGGGGCTCGCGGAGATGCTCGTCGACGCCATGCTCGACCCGGAGCAGGAAGTCCGCTGCACCGCCGCGAGCTGCCTGGGCGCGGTGGGCTCGGACGCCGCGGCGCTGGCGTTGCGGCTCAAGTGCCGCGTCGGCGACGGCAAGCCGGAGGTCGTCTCCGAAGCCCTCCGCGCCCTGCTGACGATCTCGGCCGACGCTCACATGGCGTTCGTCCGCGAGCACCTGGATTCGAGCGACGAATCGACGGCGGAGGCCGCCGCGCTCGCGATGGGGAACGCGCGGCTGCCCCAGGCGCTCGGCCCGCTGCTGGAACGATTCGCCTCGGCCCGGACGTCGACGCTCCGGGATATGATCCTGCTGTCGGTCGCCATGCTGAGGGCGTCGGCCGCGATCGACGCCCTGCTGGACCTCGCGGCGTCCGATTCCGACGCCGACGCCCTGGCCGCGCTCCGGGCGCTGAAGATCCACAAACACGACCCGAGGCTGGTCGAGCGGCTCGCGGAGGCCGTCGCACGCTCCGGGGGCCCAGCGGTCCGAGATCGGCTAGCGCGGGACTTTTCGGGCTGATCGGGGGGCTCCCACGATCTATGATCCCTCGCCCCAAAAGCCGCCCCCGCGTCACGCGGCGAGGCGGTCGGGTTAGGCTCTGTCTGATGGGAAGGCTGCCCGCTATGCTATGCCCTCGCAACAACTTGCGAGGAGATACATGGCGAGACGACACGAACTTACAGACCCGCGGTGGGATCTCATCGCCGACCTCTTCCCGACCTACAGCCGAGGT
>NZ_JBBCIR010000104.1:0-26613 GCF_037189885.1 Paludisphaera sp. | reverse complement strand
CCTGCGGCGGCTGCGGGTGAGGTATGACCGGCTGGGGGTGATCGTCGACGCCTGGACGACACTCGCTGCCAGTGTGATCTGCTTCCGTATCCTCCACCACGAATGTATGTAGTTGGACCGGGTTTTGTCAGAGCTTGTTAGCGCCGAAGTCACGGATGACGTCGCGGCGCTCGTTGGTCAGTCTGATCTTCTTGGTCATGTCTCGAGTCCTTTCGAGTGAGGTTGTGGGGCGGTACACCACGCACCGCCCCGGTGTTAATCAAGCCGCGAGCACCTGCTCGACGGTTTCGGCGGTGGCCATCCGGCTGTCCGGCTGGTTCTTGAACCAGCGGCCCCGGTCGAACTGGAAGCCCGCAGCCTTCAAACGCTGGCGCATCTCGTCGGTCGGGCGTTCGGAGAAGGTGATCGCGACGGTGTAGCTGGTCTGGACCACGCCGATGGTTTGATCGTTACTCATAAGTTGTCTCCTTGGTTGAGGGACGCACCATCGCGTCCGTGGGAATCGCCAGCGGCGGCCACAGGCGGGGTTTGCAAGAACAACAAGCGAGCCTGCGCTGCTTTTTTCTTGCGAAGCACGACGGCTGCCGCAGAGTCCCACCCTGGACACCGATGCGGGCCTCGGGCTGGGGAGACTGGTGGGTGACGGAGGGCAGGGGAGGTCATTCCTACCTGCCTTTGAACGGTTCGACGTTCTCCAGTTCCCGCACGAGCCCGCCGGACTCGCGAAAGGCTCGCCACTCGGCATGGTGGGCTTTGCAGTATTGCAGATCAGGGCCGATCAGGTGCGAGCAGTGGCCGCAGAGCCGCTTGTCACAGGTCATTCCCTTGCCGACCGGGAAGTCGCAGAGGATTTCGGTCACACAACCGCAGGAACAGCGCGGGCCGAGGTCACCACAGAGGAAGATCGGCGCTTCATCGTCCGGCTGGAAGACCTCACCGTATGCGTCGCGGAACGCGCGGCCCTTGCCGCGTTTGATGACGTAGCAGGTCATACGCCCGCCCTCCGCGTCCATTGGTCGCACAACTCCCGGCCGAACGGGCCGGTAGTCGGCCGGGTGCATTCCCAGCCGTCCTGCCGGGTGATCGGGGCGGTCAGAACGATGAAGAGCAGGGCGGGGGTCGTCGTTAGGGCCACTGCGGCGTAAATCGCGAAGCAGGACCTGGCGAGGCTGGGGAAGCGGTCGTTGGGCATCAGGGGATATCGCTGCTTGCGGCTGAAGCCTGTTCCTTCTCTGGGTCCGTGTTCTCAAGGGCAGACCATACCTGCTCGATGACCCCGACCATGTTTTCGCCGGTTGCCTCGAAGTCGCCGACACCCTGATACGCTGACTTCACCGCGGCGAGGGCTTCCCTCGCCTCCGCCAGCGCGGTCGCGTAGAAGGCCAGCAGCGGCAAGGCGTCGTCCTCAACGGCATCCAGGAACCTGTCGACGGCGTTGTGGCTGGCGATTTGCGCCTCTTGCTCCTCGTCGAAACCAGATGGAAAACCTGTCGTAGCCTCGAAGGCCGTTTCCATGGCTTGCTCGAGGCCCTTCAGCCGTTCGAGCTGCTGGGCGGGGGTCATGGCTTGCCCTCGGTCCGTGAGCGTGGGCCAGGGATGAAGACCTTCAACGTCCGGCCATCATCCTGGAGGGCCAACGAGAACTCGCCGTAGTACACGAGTCGCCGGCCAAACGGCTCTCCGTTCGAGTCCAGACGATGATCGATGACCTCGAACCGGTTGGCGTCGGGGTTGGGCTTCGGATCCACGCTGCCCTCGATCACCCTGTCGAGTAGGGCGAGGGCCTCAGAAGCTTTGTCGCCTTGGTCTTCTCTAGCAGGTGGAAGGCCCATTGATGCCACCCAGTTGGATTTATCAGCATAGAATTCCAACGCCTCCCTAATCTTCTTCAGTGTGTCGATCATGCCGCATCCTCCCTTGCCACCCGCTTGATCGCCTCAGCATACGCTTCGTCGGCGGCGCGCGATTCGTCGAACGTCTTCTGGATCTCGATGTCCATGCGGATGATCTCGTCGACGGTCGCGTCCACGCTCTGCCTGAGGACTGCTCCAGCTTCCTTCTGGAAGTCCAGCATCGCCTGCGCGTTCTTCTTCCTCTGGTAGAGGTCTTTCAGCTCGGGTGTCACGGCATCCTCCTGAACTCGTGCATTTCATCCAAGGCGCGCGTGTGCCGGTCCCAATCGCTTTCCGGCGCGTTCTCCTTCCGGCGCACCCAGGCAATCGCGTCCTGCTGGCACTCGGCTGCGGTGTCGAAGGGCTTCGACTCCGAATCGTTGGACCACACCCACTTGTCAGCGTCGGGACCGTAGGCCAGTTGGGCCATGCGGAAGCCGACGCCGTTGACGTAGAAATCGTAGAGGTTCATGTTTTTGCTCCTTTCTTGGGTAAGTTCTTCAGGGCTTTGGCCAGCTTCGGGCTGACTTCGCCTCCCTTCGAGATGCGGTTAAACGCCCACCAGCTCCAGCCGGTTTCGTCGGCCAGCTTGCCTTTCCACTCGTCGCCGTGGCGGGCCTGCCCGAAGGCGATGACTTCGGCGGGGGTCACTTATCGGCCCTTCGCGTCATTGGCTAGTCGAAGAGCGGTTGCTCGATCGTTCGGATGCTCTTCCAAATGTTTCTGCATGCGAGCCAACTTATCGGGAGCGATTCCGCGTCTGCGCGGACTTGCCGTGTTGACCTTCGGGAACTGAGTCCGACCATTTACCACGCGAGGGTGGCAACTTGCTTGTTTATCAGGATGTGTCATGAGATTTGCCCTTTCGCTGGGCTTGATTGCCCATGCCGCAGATTAGCACCATGGCAATAACTTCCAAGCAATAGTTGATGCGTAAGCCAACAAAAAAGCCCGGCCTGTCGACCGGGCGTTCTGCCTCGACTTCTGCCGCATCTCACTCCGCCAGCACTACCTCGATGAAGGCCAACCCCGTGTCCATCAGGATGTGGATCGCCGCGTCACCCACCCGGTAGTTCCCGAGCAGCCACCGGCCTTCATACTCGGCCTTCTTCCCGGGCGGCTCGCCCCAGATGCCAGCGTAGAAGCCGGCGATCAGGTCCATGGCGTCGTCCTCTGTGGGGAACGCCTTCCATGCGTCTGGCGCCACCTTCAAGGTGCCCTGCGCCATCCGAAGGCCGATCTCGGCGTGGGACACTCGGCGCGTAGCAAGTCTCGGGAACAGATGGAACATGCTCGGTCCTCGCGGTTGATGTGCTGTTGGGAAGTGAGTCAGGCGGGGGAGGGCTGAAGGGCGAAAAGGTAGTCTGCGGCGGCCTGGGCTTTCGATGCTGCCGTGAACAGGTACTTGGGGTCGGCCTTCATGGCCTGAATCCAGTGACCCAGGTAGGCGGCGTGCTGGCCAAGGTCGGGGAGTTCGATATCGAGGGCGGCGCAGGTGAGCACGCTGGCAAGCTCGGCGATAATCTCTTCGGTGGCGTACTTCTCCTTGTCCTTGAAGCCGCTTAAGTCGCGGTTCAGGCGGTGAGGCGCTCCTGTCCAATGCGAGATTTCATGCAGGGCGGTCGCCGCGTAGGCTTCCGGGGACTCGAAGCTCTCGAACGGCGGCAAGGTGATGTTGTCAGTGGCCGGGCTGTAGAAAGCCCCGGCGCCGGTGAGGATGGTCGCCTTGGTGTTGGCGATGAAGCTGTCGGCGTGGGCGATGCGTTCGGAGTCGTCCAGCCGTGCCGTGGGCTTGGGGTGGAAACGCTCGGGCAAGCCGTCCACCTGGTCGGCACAGAACACACGGTACGTGCGGGATAGCCAGTAGCTCGCCTCTGCCTCCGCCCCGTCTTCAGCGGTGGTCTTCTTGTGGTAGGGCTGACAGAACAGGATGGCGGTGGACTTCTCACCTTTGCGGACGGTGCCGCGAAAGGCCTTCGCCTGGTTGAATGTGAGCCAGAATGGCGAGGAATACCCCTTGGCCATGGCCTCGATGGCGAGGATGAACGTGTTGCAACCGCGATAGGGTTCCCCTGTGTGGCGGAGGGGCAGAAACCCGCCGCCTGCGTCCCAAGGTTTCCGCCAGATGGGCAACCCTCCGCCTTCGAGGGCTTCGACTATCCGGGCAGTGGTCTGGGCGTAGAGGTCGTTGGCCGTCATCGGATGCTCCTGACAGTTTCGAGTCAAGCGGGTGTAGGTCACGCGCGCGATTCGAAAGCTGGCAGGGGGCGAAGAGCACCCTGAGAAATAGAATGGGGCCGAAGAGCGAAGTCACCCGAAGGGCGAAGAGATGAGAGCCGGAGCGGCTGCACAAACGAAGTGCGGAAGCTGCGGAGGCGACGTCTTGACGAGCGTGCCCCGGTATTCAGGCGCTTCGCGGATCAACCTGGTTTGCGTCAGCGGGCGGGAAGGGCGGAGCGTCGCGCAAGCGACCGAGCGGTCAGCGAGCCTGGGAGCACGCGACCCGGAGGGGGACGCCAGCGGTTATTCAGTGCGGCAGGTCACTTCGCTGGTAGAGGTCACTGGCTTGCAGTTGCAGGAAGGCATGAAAGGAGCGTTCACCTTCTGGCAACGCGGGCAGACCCAACCCTGATTTTGGGCTGAAGGCCAGAAGAAGCCCGCTTCCGTGCACTGGCCCATCTGACGGCATTCGCCGGTGCAGTAGCAGCTGGTGGCGTTGAGCGGATCACTCACCGCCCACGCCCTTCGGCGCGGGCTTCCGCGATCTCGCGGCCAACCTCCCGGACCTTGATGAGGTTCGCGCCGGGCAGCTCGGCATCCTGCTTCGTCCACTGACGCTGCGAGGGATCGTAGCCCAGTCCGGCCTCTTCCATGCGGTCTTTCTCTTCGCGGGTCGGCACGCGGTCATCGCTGAACTGGATCGCCGAAGTGCCGGTATCCAGGTTCTTCAGGACGCGGACGCCCGCCTTGACGTGATTCGCCACAGGGATGAAGCCCTCGGGCGGCTCGGCAAATCGCGGCTTGCTCGGCTCGAATGGCGGGGCCAGCTCGGCCGCCGGTTTCAGGTCGTGCTTCTCTCTGATCTCCTCGATCACATCGGAGATCGGTGCTGGTTCCTTCGTTCTCTTCCTCGGCATAGGCCTCCTTGCTCGTTGGTCGTGGAGGCTGGACTCGCACCAGCTCGACCGGACTGCAAACCGGCCTGGCTCTTCTGGCTCCCCACGAATGGTCGCTGCGGGCCGGGTGTCCCCGGATCCGCGAGCCCTGGGAGTCGAACCCACTCGGGCAGGCATCCCCACCGTTCACCGGTAACTCGCCGCCGCAGCTACCCAACACCTAGCGCAGGTGGGGGCTTCGGTCAATCATCTTCGATCTTCTTGTTCAGGAAGCCTTCCCTCCGCTTGGGCTCCGGAACCAGCTTGACTGGGAACAGCTCCGAGATCGTCGGACTCGAATGGGTTCGCTTCTTTGTGATGCGGTTCCCCAGCACATACCTACCCTTTCCGTCGGGGCTGGCGATCGCGAAGACGGAACACGGCTGCCCGGATTCGGGATGCCGGATGGCGCACTGGTCCTTCCTCAGGTCCTCATTGACCTCCTTCGCCCACTGCTTCTTCAAATCGTAGTCGTCGCGGTCTTTCGGTTTCCTGCCCCCGAACGTCGCGTTGTAGATCTGCTCCAGCGCGAGCAGCCGAGCCTTCCGGGCGCTGTCTTCGATCTTGGCGAGTTCCTTTCTGACGCGTTTGCACTTGGCGACGTGCTTTGGGTCATTGCCCACCAGCATCGTCGTCAAGTCCTGGACGATTCGTTCGAGCGCCGCGTTGGCGGATTCCATTCGTCCGGACTCCAGAAGCTCGTCTATCGAAATCGGATTTTTCGAACCATCGCTTGACATGGCGCGGGTGCTCTAGTTAGAACTGGTCGCTACAAGAAAAAGAGTCGTTTGCTACTAAAAACCGAGCCGAACTGTACTAGGGGTAGCAAACGATACACGTGTCTTTTCTAGCTCAGTCAGGCCCGGAAGTCTAGCCCCCGTCCCTCGCCCGCGTCCCTGAAAGGAGTTCGTGATGCTCACCTTGCAAAGATGGGCTTGCGATAAGCTGTCGCACGGCCCGAACGCCAGATCCCACCTCGGAAGCGACGAAGAACTCGGCCTCCTCGGCGACTCCCTCGCTTTAGGTCAGCAGGACCCGCTCCACATCACCGCAGAGGGGCAGGTGATCGACGGCAATCGTCGGCTCGCCGCCGCCCGCCTGAGAGGCGTCGAAACGCTCGATTGCATCGTCATCGACGACCTGCCCGAAGCCGAACGTATCGCCTACCAGGTCATCTCAGTCGTCCACCGCAAGGACATCGCCCCATCTGATCGGGCGTCGGCGATCCGAGACATGAAGCTTCTGGACGCGCGCCTCACCAACAAGGCTATCGCCGAGCGGATCAAGCTGGACGCTTCCTCGGTCACTATCGATCTCTCGCTCTTCGACACCCTTCCCGAGGTTCAGGAAGCCGCAAAGGCCGGTCTGCTCGGACCTTCGCAGTGGTACAGGATCGCGAAATTGAAGGACCCGGAAGCCCAGCGATGCCAGTTGGCCATGATGCTGGGCGGTGGGAAGGCGGGACGCGATAAGACTCCAGTCGTCCGCAATTCCAAACTCCGGGTGCCACTGCCGTCCGGCGCCCTGATCACCGTCACTTCCGACTCGCTCGAAGACGCGGTCGAGTCGTTGAAGGAGGCCATCAAGGCGATGAACTCCGCCATCGCCAAGGGGCTGGAGCCGTCGACCGCGCAGAAATACTGGGCCGACGTGGCGAAGGCGAGGTGACCATGAACGGTCTGACCAAGTTCCTCACCCTGCGAGAAGCCCCACCTCCCCTAGACGCCGACCGAGTCAGGAAACTCCGCTCGATGATCCTCGCGATCCTCGATGAGCCGATCGAGGACGAATCGTCGAACGATCGATTATTCAAGCTCGCCGAGCGACGAATGCTCGCCTCGTTGCTCGAGCCACGCCCTCTCCAGTAATCCCGACCCAGTTGGCTCCGGTGTCGGAGCAGTTCGATCCGCAGGCTCGTTCCACACCTTCGTGACCAGACCCATCCACAACCGGAGTCCAAAGCCGATGTTCACACGAATTGCAGCTCACAACCGAAGCCCCTGACAGGAGCCCCACATGACCCCAGGCGTCATGGTCGCCGTGGTCCTCACCGTCCTCATGTCCTACGTCTGTTCTCGCATCAGCAAGCGACGCAGGAAGGGCAGCAAACACCCGCTCAGTTCCGTGATCTTCCACTGGCCCGACAAGACGCCGTTTCGCGTCTCGGACATGTTGCGGTCGGTGGAAGTGAAAGGGATCACGGGCGGGGGCAAGTCGAGCGGCCCGGGCGAATTTTTCGCCCGCAAACTCGCCGCCCATCCCAAGGCGACGATGCTGATCATCGCCCAGAAGCCGGAGGAGCGGGACGACTTCATCCGCATCTTCCGGAAGGCCGGGCGCGAGAAAGACCTCCTGATCGTCGAGGAGTCTTCGGCCCCGCTCACATGCAATTTCCTGCAAGTGCTCGTGAAGGCGGGCACGGACACCCGCGGCATCGTCGAGTTCCTGATGACGATGGTCGAGGTGCTGGAGGCCGAGGACGGCGGAAACCAAAGCGACCCATTCTGGAAGCTGAGCCAGGGACGGCTCCTGTACAACGCCATCGAGATGATCACCCTGAGCGGGGAAGAACTGACCCCCGAGGCGATCCTCGAGTTCATCGCTACCGCGGCTTATTCGCAGGCGCTCCTCGCGGACAAAGCCTGGAAAGCCAAGTATCACAACACCGTCGTGGGAAAGGCGGAGGCGAGATCCAAGTCGGGCCGTCAGAAGGGCGATTTCAACCTCGCGGTGAAGTACTGGCTGGGCGAATTTCCCGTACTCGACGACAAGCCCAGGACCTCGATCATCGCGGGCGTCATGAACGTCTTGCACACCTTCAACACCGGCCTCGTCCGGGAGATGTGCAGCGGCGAAACCAAACTATCGCCTTCGGCCCTCGAGCAGGGCAAGAGCATCCTGATCAACTTCCCGATCTCCAGCTACGGCCCTTCGGGGCGGTTCATCGCGGGAGGCTGGAAGTACCTGACGCAGAAACACATCCTGCGTCGCAAATGGGACCCCTCGAGCTTCTTCACGGTCATCGTCTGCGACGAGTTTCAGGAAGCCGTCACGAGCTTCGATCCGCGGTTTCTGGCGCAGTGCCGATCGCACGGCGGGGCGTTGTTCGCCCTGACTCAGACGATCCATTCGGAATACGGCGCCATGACCGGGAAGGGGGGCAACCACAAGGCCGACAGCCTTCTCGCCAATTTCAACCTGCACTTGTACACGACCGTCGATGCCAAAACCGCCAAGTTCGCCTCGGACCTCTTGGGCCAACGGCTCGAGGCCATCCCCGACATCAGTGAGGGCGAGGACCCGGGGATCTATCAGGAGCTCATGGGCAAGCCTCGCTTCAGGCTGAGCGTCAAGCGTTCCTACCAACCGGTCTTACAGCCGGCAGTTTTCTTAAGCGGTCTCCGCAACGGCGGACCTGAGAACGACAACATCGTCGACGCCGTGGTCATCCGCCTCGGCAACCCGTTCCTCTGCGGCGAGAACTACCAGTTCGTCTCCTTCGAGCAGCCCAAGCGCTGAGAAAGGGCGGCCCATGCCCGGCCAGAAAGACCCCGAGAGTTTCTTCGCGAGCAACGAGGAGTGCGCCAACCTTGCGATATTCGCGCTCACCGTGCACGCCCTCTGCCTGACGCCCTTCCTGCGAAGCGGGCAGGGCAGGCGGGGCCTGGGGTGGGCCGGGCTGTGTGCCGCCCTCCTGATCCCCATGTGGGCGGGCTTCGCCAGGTCGGAGCCTCTCGTCCTGTACTGGTACGCGTGGCTCGTGTTCGTCGCCTATCGCAGGCTCGAGAGCCTCATCCGCCGTTGGCGGGGCGAACGCGTCCACAGTCGCTACGTGGGCTACCCATGGCTCGCAGGGATCATCTTCCGGAACGAGTCGGCCGCCCTGTATTTCGAGCCGTTCCTTTGCCTCGGCCTCGGCTACCTGCTCCAGGGGGTCGACGAGGGCCTGGGCTTCTTCGTGAGCTGCGGCGCGTTGTCGCTCGGCGCCATCGCCCTCATGGACCGCGAGCGACGCATCAGCATCGATACCGCCATCACGGACGGCGAGATCGAAGCCCAGCAGTATTGGAGGTGATCGGTGGCGAAGTCATCGAAGGGCCGAGGTGATCAATCCGTCGACGGCGAGCAGGGCAAACGCGCCGAGACAGAGAAGATCATCCAGAACGTGGTCAACCACGCCCGCACCGACATGCCCGACGTGGCCGTCGCGGCCTACCGTTCGGACCGAGTCGACGCCCCTGAGCCCGCCGAGAGGGAATCATCCGGGCCTTCCCCTCCAAGCACGTCGAGCGTGCTCTGGGCGGCCTGGCGACAAGGCCTCAAGGACCTGCAGGACCGCGTGCTCAACCCCTGGCACGGGCAGTCGAACCAGCGGGACGAGCCGGGCAGCATCGCCAATCCGACGCAGCAGGACGTCAACCAAAATCAGCATCCCGAACGCATCAACCAGGAATACGACCCGGCTGATTACGCCCGTCCGGGCAACACCCCCGAGAAGAGCCGCGGCCGCAGCCGCTGAAAGGATGGCCGATGATCCCCTTCTTGCTTCGCCTCCTCATGTGGGCCCTGACGATTCTGTCAGGGCCCTACAGGGTCCTTTCCGAGCCCTATGACAAATTCGGCGGCTTCGTTTACGGCACCCTGACGTTCTTCGGGCTGACCGTGATCTATCCCTATGTTAACGCCGAGCTTCACGGCTTAGGTATGTGGCCGCCGTTCATCTGGTTCGGGCAGTTGATCCTGGCCTACGTCTATGCGTTCGCCAGGTGGTTCAGCCTCAAGCCGCCCGCAGACCCGGGCACACGCAACTCCTGGGCTGGCCGGAACGAGCCACTCTTCGCCATCGCGCTCGTGTTCGCCTGCTTCGGGCTTCGCTCCCCCGGAACCGGGCTGCTGCTCCTGTCCGGCTTCATCGCGTCCCAGGTCCAGGTCGAACTGGTCAACCTCATCCGCCGGCTTGAAGGCTGGACCCCCGAGGACGGCGAAAAGGTCAAGGAGGCCGCGGTCGCACGGGCGAAGCGGCTGCGGGGACTCGCCACGGCGGCGATTATGTCAATCCGCAGGAAACCTGAGGTCGTCGATGTGCCGAGGGCCCCGCAGCCGGTGGCGTCAGGGCTGCTCGACCAGCTCTACCCGCCTCCCTACGGCGGACACTATCCTCCCCACCTCTATCAGCAGCCCAGCGCCGCCCAGAAGCCCTTGACGCTTAAAGACCGCGTCGTGAGCGGCCTGATCTCCCACTTCCTCTTCTGGCTGGTGATCGGGCCCCTCGGTTTCGGCGGCATCTGCGCCATCCTGCTGTTCCTCATCTCGATTCCCATCTGGCTGCTCGGGGGCGTGGTCCACTTTCCGGAGTGGGCCAAGGTCCGGGCCCCGGCATTCGTCGTTCGGATGATCGACAGCATCCAAGACAAGAAGGAAGCCATCGGCGAGAAGTTCGACTCGCTCAAGGGGCGATTCCACGACGAGGAGCCGGAGGAGCCTCCCGTCTGGGTCGCTCCGCCGATTGCTCCGGCCGCTTACACGCCTCGCGTCGCTCCTCCGGCACCCGCCTTCGATCCGCCCCCGCCTCCCATTCAGCCCGATTACCCGCGTTCCAACTCCTCGGTCGTGATCCCGGATCAGCCTTATGAGACGCCGGCCGAGCGTGCCGAGAAGGATCGGAAGGCCTCCGCCGCCACCCAGAAGGCGAGGGACGAGAAGAGATTCCTGGAAGCGCTCGGGGTTCTAGCCGAGGGGGCCAAAGGGCCATGAAGTCGCATGCATCTAAGGGAACGATCGGCATCGCCGCCGCCGCCATTTTGATCGTCTGGCCCGCCGCTGCCGGATGGCTCCTGGCCGTCGGCCTGATCGGCTGGTCGGTCGAGCAGCTCAAGCTGGCCTTCGAGGAGATGGACCGTGAACAACGCACGAGACTGGATCGCGCGGCGGCTGATCCGCCCGAGCAACTCGCTGATGATCCTGGCCGGGATGCTTCTATTCCTGGGCCTCGCGGTCGTCGACTCGAGCGACCTGATCATGGGCGGGCTCTGCCTGTTCGTCGGGTCGCTGATGATCCGGAGGGCTGACGATTGAACGAAGATCTGCGATACGACGCCGCCCTCGCGGCGGCGTTGTTCATCCTCAACGAAGTGCCCCTGGACGGCTGCAAGGCCACGGCGCTCAGCACCCTGACCTTCATCATCCTCGAGGCGATCTATCAGGCGCAACGATCCGTGGGAGAGCCTTCGGCTAACTGACATGTTCATCGAGGTCGAAGATTGCGACCCGAAGACGCACGCCCTGTGCCTGGCCATGGCCAGGGCGTGCCTCCGGGTTATCGAGAACCTGCTGCGGGACGATGAACGCCATTTGGCGTTGAAGGAGTTCTACATCGCAGCTCGAAACGCCTTGGACGAAAGGGGTGGGTCGTGAGGCGACGAATGCTCGGTTTTGCTCGGTTCTTCATCCCTCAAGAGGACGACGGTGTTTGCGTGGCGCTCCTACGCTGGAGCGTATTGTCCGTACTCATCGTCTCGGCCTATGCCCTCTGCGCTACGGCCTACCTGATCTACGCGCGACCACATCTCGATTACTGCATGTATTCCAGCTTCAAACTGCCTGCGGGGCGACACGACATCCCCACGCTAGATTTGAAAGCCCAAAAAGCCGGGCGCTACGGCGCGTCGCTTCCCGAGTCGACCTTAAGCAAGTGAGGCTCCCGCGATGAAACTGCTGGCGAACATCCTCGAACGCCTGCTGATGACGTCGACCATGGATCAAGTGATCCCATTCGCGACCCGCTACTACATCGGCCGCCGCCCTTGGCGCGGCATGGTCCTGGTCATGAACCAGATCGGCCTCCTCGAGATCGTCTGGCTCAACCGCGAGGGCGGCTTCGTGTGCAGGGGCGGGCCGTACACGCTGACCGACCAAGACAAGTCCGCGAGCGACTGGAGGCTCGTCAGGCCCGTGAAGAATCCGAAGCCGGAGGAGCGTGAGCCGACGCCCGAAGAGGTCGAGTGGCTTACAGACCACGGCGCCAAGGACAAGGGCGCATCGGGCGGCGGCTCGGGCAACGGAGCCGCCGGCGAGGGGTGGAGCGGGAGTGGAGTCGATTGGAGCGACGACGATTTCAGCGAGTGGTGAGCCGACGGTTGCATCATGCTGGGAGCGAAATAAAGGAGTTTGCGTCATGACCGAGACGTCCGAATCGATGTCCGGCGATGAACTGCCTGTCGGGCGTTGCGTCGCCACCTGCCCGAGATGCATTCGACAGTACCAGCTTCAGGCAGACCAGGAAGGCAAGGAGGTTCGATGCGGTGGATGCGACACCGTTTTCATCGTCGGATTCTGCCGCGAGGTCGTAGCGCCGGCGGATAGGGAAGTCCTGAAAACGCCCTTGGCCGTCCACGTCACCTCGGCGAGGCATGCGGCCGAGTTGATCGTTCAGAAGACGTTCCAAGCCTTCCAACTGGCCGGCAAGAGGCCGACGAGGCGGGATGCGTCGGCGTTCGTCGCCTCGATTCCTCGGTGCTCGAGCGACATCACCGATCCGAACTACAGAAACAGGCTTTGCCTCTCCATCCTCGATGAGGCTTATATCGCCCGCAACGTCGAAGCGGACGAAGTGATCCGCTACTTCCTGTATGACGTGCCCGACCTTCATCCCAACGCCCGAGACCTGATCGAGGCGGCGATCATTGGAACGTTCTGCGGGCTCGCCCACGCTCCGAAGTCGATTTCGCCATCTCCACTGACCATGCCCATACCAACCCTTCCCAAGCCCAAACGCCGTTGGTTCTTCTGATCCAGTGCGTCTCATCCATCCCGTCGACTTTCCGCCCCACCCACCCCCTCGGCCGTCGGTATGGGCCGGGGGGTTTGGCCCTCACAAGAAGAGGTCCGGCCATGACCCGACGATTCATGTACGCGGCGGCCTTGGTGATGTTGCTTCAGCCGTTTGGCGTGCTCTGTCTTTATTTCAATTACAGCAAACGCGGCGAGGCATTCCTCACCAAGGTGATGCTGTTTGCGTTCTTCGCCCATCTGCTCTGCATGGCCGGGGCGCTCGTGTCCCGGTTGTTGCGGTGGCGACGTGATGATGGGCGGCCCGCCGACTTCAGGTCGTATCAAAACCCCTCGAACCTCGCGTCCTTCCACCGGGAGATGAACGATGGTAACCGCAGTTAGCAAGGTTGTCGCTCGCCTGAAGAGCATGGCTCGAGACTACGGTCTGGCCTCGGCGATCCTATGGTTGTTCCTTTCCACGCTTTATTCGTTCGCGGCCGCGGCAGTGGCTGTGAGCGTGGCGAATTGGATCTTCCAAGATTCGTTCAAAGCCCCTCACTCCTTCGCGAAGCTCGCCGTGCCCTTGGATCATCCTTGCCATGCGTCGACGTGCGGCGGGTCCGAGCCGTCTTGGAAGCTGCGGATCGAGCATGGCGAGGTGCGGATCGAATTCGCCCCTGAACGAGACGAATGGGTCGGGGCCGGCGAAGGAGCCTCGTGGTAGGCGAGGCGGCTGATTTCCCGTCGACTCGATGCTCGTCCCCTTGAGATGCAGAGGACACGACCATGCCCACGCGACAGGAAGACGCCGCAGCGGTGGAGGGAATCCAACGCCTGCAAAATCAGAAGTTCAGCGTCGATGAGAATGGCCCGAGGCCGGACGCCGAAGGGCGACACACCTGGAATGCGATGACGCCCGACGAGCACATCGCCCTGATGAAAGGTCATCTGGAATGGAAGGGGTTCGACGAGGAGCAGAGGCTCGTCGTCATCGAGAACGTCCTGGCCGGCGGCAGGCCCCATCAGTGGACGTACGGCGTGGCTGCGGGCGAGACCCCGGAAATGAATAACGAGTACCAGGTGTGGAAGCCGACCCGGCCCCAGGCCAACTTCCCGGGCGACTACCGGCATGTCGGGGGATTCGAAGCCGAGAGCGAGATCGACGCCGTAACCCGATCGGGCCGTCCGCCCGAGTTCGGCGACGTCGTCGTATCACCCCGCAACATCGCCAGCCGCTACGAGGAATGCGAAAACTCGGACGACAGGTTCCGCCCGATGTGGCTCTTCTCCGAAGACATCACCCCCGCCGACCCCGTCTGGGATTGGATCGTCGAGGATCGACGCGACTTCGGGGCGGCGTTGCTCGGGATGGATTCGCCGAGCGACGACCAGATCTCCCGGGCGTTGCAGCAGCAGAATTCCGCGGCCTGGGCCGTCAGGGAGGACGAAGCCATTTGGAGCCGTTACGACGACTACCTCGCCGCCAAGGAGAGGGAGGATTTCGAGGCTGGGCGGCGAGATGATGCGAGTCGCCATCAGACTCCGGGCTCCCAAGAGCCGCGCGATCATGCGGACCCTCCTTCGGCCTCATCGACGCAGGCGGCGTCGGAGCCCTACGACCCGGCCGCATATGCGCGGCCGGGCGACACCAAGGAAAAGAGCAGGGGGCCGGAACGCTGATCCGCCGGGCTCGGGCCAGCTCGGGATGCGGGCCGTTCCAGATGGTGAAAGTTCGCAGCGGCCAAGCGTCCGCCGCCCGAATGGCGCAGGACAAGGCCGAAGGAGGCGAAATGTCGGGGGGACTTAAATCGTATCTCTCGGTGAAGCAGTGCGTGGCCCGGCTCAACGGGTCGGTCTCCGCGAAGCTGATCTACGCGCTCGTCGCCAGGGGGCGGCTGCGGGCGAACCGCGCCACCGGCAAGCTTCTCGTGGAGGAAGACAGCCTGATCGACCTGATGGAAGGGCCGCCGCGTCCGCCTCCCGCGGCCGAGGAGCCCCCGCCGCCGCGTCGGGGCAGGGGCAGGCCGAAGCGGGAGATGGAGCTGTGGTGAAGGGCCCGGGCCACGGAAGGCCGGGCCCTTTTCATTGCGCCATGAAGGCCAGGTACTTCGCGTGCAGCTTCTCCTCGTCCATATGGAAGTAGCGCGCCTGCAGCATCTTGACCGACGTGCCCATCATCAGGGCGCAGCCGAACACGTCGCCCGTCCCGTCGAGGTAGCGGCACGCCCAGCTGTGGCGGAAATTGTAGGTCCGCACCTGCTTGGGGTCGATGCCGTTCGCCTCCAGGTAGGCCTGGACTTTGGGCCGCTTGAGCAGCCACTGCCGCCACTTCTGGGTGATGTTCGTCGGCGACCACGGGTCGCCGCGGAGCGTCCGCAGGAACGGCCCTTCCGGATGCTTGGCGATGCACTCCTCGACGTAGGCCTGCGCCTCGGGCGTCAGGAAGATCACGCGGTCGCGCTGCGTCTTGCGGGCCGTCTTGTGCGTGTAGCCGCGCTGCGCGTTCCAGCGG
Organism: Paludisphaera sp.; assembly: GCF_037189885.1. NCBI lineage: Bacteria > Pseudomonadati > Planctomycetota > Planctomycetia > Isosphaerales > Isosphaeraceae > Paludisphaera > Paludisphaera sp. Next base: position 11,284 of record NZ_JBBCIR010000104.1, on the reverse strand, counting down.
AAGACCAGCCGCCCGTTCTGGTAGTTGTGGGCCTCGGCGGAGCGGAGCTCGATGGGCCGCGCCCCGGTGATCCGCAGCAGCCACAGGTATTTCCCGAACGGCTCGCAGAACCCGGTCTTCTTCAGGTGGACGCCGGGCTTCCCCGTGCGAAGCTTCCGGTGATAGGTCGCCTTCTCGAAGCACTCGCCGACGAGCAGGTCCATCAGCTCCTCGCTCATGCGGGCGTCGCGCCCCCGCAGGATGGGCTGCGGCCGCTCGATCTTCCCCCTGAGCGGGTCGGTGGCGATGAACCCCTTCTTCTTCGCCCAGGACACGGCCCCGAGGATGAGGGCGACGGCGTGGGCCTTGCTCGTCGGGTTCCAGTTCGTCTGCCGCTCGAGCCACGCGTCGAAGTCGTAGGGCTTCAGCTCGCCGACCCGGCGATTGCCGAATTCCGCGGCGAAGCCCCGGGCCATGACCTCGAAGACGCCCGGGACGGCGCTCTTGCGGGTGGCCTTCAGGTGGGCCCGGTACTGGTTCAGGAGGGCTGAGACCAGATACTCGTCGGTGCCCTTGTCCTTCTCCAGCGACAGCAGCTTGCGGAAGCGGTCGAGGGCTTCCAGGTAGGTCGGGCCGGTCGGGGCGTCGTCCGGGCCTTTGGCGAGGATGTGCTGGTCCTTGCCGATCCAGCAGCCGTAGCCCGAGCGGCTGTCCCAGTAGCGCACCGATGGTTTCTTGCCGCGCGGCATCGTGTTATCCTGGTGACGTTTGGGGCGGGTCGCATCTCCGCCGGAATTGTAAGCCTCGTCGGGATAATCGTGCGGCAAATCGTGTTGGGCGTCGACCGAAGTTCAACCTGGAAAAGGAGTTGAAAAAACCGTGAACTACATCGACCCCCACATCCACATGGTCTCCCGCACCACCGACGACTACAAGCGGATGGCGCTGGCGGGGTGCGTGATGGTCTCGGAGCCGGCGTTCTGGGCGGGGTTCGACCGGTCGGGGGTGGAGGGGTTCCGCGACTACTTCCGGCAGCTCGTCGACTTCGAGGCGAGGCGCGCGGCGGCTTACGGGATCGCGCATTATTGCTGGCTGTGCATCAACGCCAAGGAGGCGGAGAACGTCGCGCTTTCGCGCGAGGTCATCGCCATGATCCCGGAATTCCTCGACCATCCCAGCGTCCTGGGGATCGGCGAGATCGGGCTCAACAAGAACACCAGGAACGAGGCCACCGTCTTCCTCGACCACCTGGACCTCGCCGCGCGGACCGACGATCTGGTCCTCGTCCACACGCCCCACCTGGCCGACAAGCACCAGGGGACGCGCATGATCCTGGACATGCTCAAGGGCGATTCCCGGATCAAGCCCGAGCGCGTCTGCATCGACCACGTCGAGGAGCACACCATCCGCCCGGCGCTGGAGGCGGGGCACTGGGTCGGGATGACCCTGTATCCCATCTCCAAGTGCACCCCCGCCCGCGCCGCCGACATGGTGGAGATGCACGGCTCCGATCGCGTCATGGTCAACTCGGCCGGCGACTGGGGGCACAGCGACCCCCTCGCCGTGCCGGAGTTCATCTTCGAGATGAAGCGTCGCGGCCACGACGAGGCGCTGATCCGCAAGGTTGTGCACGACAACCCGCTGGCCTTCTTCCGCCAGTCGCGCCGGTTCAAGGGCTGAGCCCGCGACCGGCCGCGCCGGGTCGGTTATCCTGGAGGCTCGCCGCGACGGCGCCCGGGGCGAGGCCGGGTCGGGGCGGCGATGTCCCATCCTGGGAGGGCTCGACGATGGCGGATCGCGGCGTCGGCGCTTGGCGGGGGATCTTGCTGGCGGCGGCGACGATGGTCGCCCCGATCGCGGCCCTCGGGCAGACGGTGTGGATCGAGGCCGAGAAGCCGACCCGCGCCGCGGTGACCCGCCACCCCTGGTGGTACGACAAGGTCCGCAAGGATCAGCTCTCCGGCGGCGACTGGATCTCCCACTGGTCGAAAGACAAGCCCGGCGAGGTCGAGTACGCCTTCGAGGCCCCCGCCGAGGGCTCCTACGCCTTCTGGGTCCGCGCGAACCCCGTCGGCACCATCCTCCTGTATCGCCTGGACCGCGGGCCGTGGACCCCGATCCGCATGGATCGCGACAACCTCGACAGGGCCAACGTCGCGGCCGACGGCAAGAACGACCTCCGCTTCCTCGCCTGGAAGCGCGTCGGGGACGTGAAGCTGACGAAGGGCCGTCACGCGGTCGCCTTCCGCATGAACAGCCAGAACAACCACCACGGCGCGATCGACGCCCTGGTCTTCACGGCCGAGCCCTTCCTCCCCTCCGGCAAGTCCCGCCCCGGCGAGGCGGAGGGCCCGCGAGTCGGCGCCGCGGGATGGCCCTTCATGCCGGGGCGCGACTCGTTCGCCGCCGACGCCGGGTTCGACCTCAGCGGCCTCAATGAGGAGGTCGCCGGCCAATCGGGCTTCGTCCGGCTCAGCGAGGACGGCGAGTCGTTCGTCCTCGGCGACGGCACCCCCGCGCGGTTCTGGGCGGCGACCACCTACGCCCAGCGGCGGTCGGCCGAGGACCTCGCCCACCACGCGCGTTTCCTCGCCAAGCGCGGCGTGAACATGGTCAGGCTCCACGGCGCGATGGAGCCGAAGGAGAAGACGGCCAGGCTCTCCGACGTCGACCCCAAGGCGGTCGACGAGGCGTGGAAGCTCGTCGCCGCGGCGAGGAAGGAGGGCATCTACACCACCATCAGCCCCTTCTGGGCCTCCGCCCTGAAGCACGTCCCGGCCGCGTGGGGGATCGAGGGCTGGCCCGAGGATCTGAGCCCCCAGGGGCTCCTCTTCTTCAACCCGAAGCTCCAGGAAGGCTATCGCGCCTGGCTCAAGGCGCTGCTGGTCCCGCCCAACCCGTACACGGGGATCCCGCTGGCGAAGGACCCGGCCGTCGCGATCATCCAGCTCCAGAACGAGGACAGCATGCTCTTCTGGACGATGCAGGCGGTGAAGGGCCGCCAGCTCGAATACCTCGGCGAGCGGTTCGGCGAATGGCTCGCGACGAAATACGGCTCGCTCGACCGCGCGAAGGCCGCGTGGGGCGGCGAATCGATGCGCGAGGACGACTTCGCGCGCGGCAGGGTCGGCCTGCACATCAACTGGGAGTGGACCCAGCCGCGGACCGGCGGGCGCAAGAAGCGCCTGGACGACCAGCTCCAGTTCTACGCCGAGACCATGCACCGCTTCAACGCCGAGACCGCCCGCTACCTTCGCGAGGAACTCGGCTGCGAGCAGCTCATCAACGCGGGCAACTGGCGGACCGCCAGCACGACCCTCCTGGACGACGCCGAGCGCTGGAGCTACACCGCCAACGACGTGATCGCGACCAATCGCTACTACGCGCCGGTCCACGTCGGGAGGGAGGTGGGCTGGCGGATCAACGCGGGCGACCACTACCAGGACGTCTCCGCGCTGCTGAACCCCAGGGACTTCCCGCTCAACCTGCGGCAGACGGCGGGGCGGCCGATGATGATCACCGAGAGCCACTGGGTCCAGCCGCTGGGATACCTGGCGGAGGCCCCGTTCCTGGTCTCGGCGTACCAGTCGCTCACCGGGATCGACGCCTTCTACTGGTTCGCCGTCGGCGAGCCCGAGTGGTCCAACGCCGATCGCGCCGACTGGGATTCGGCCTCGCGGCGGAAGTGGTCCGCCGACACGCCGATGGAGCTGGGGCAGTTCCCGGCCGCCGCGCTGGCGTATCGCAAGGGCTACATCCGCCAGGGGGACCCGGTCGTCGTGGAGCATCGGCCGCTGACGGAGCTTTGGGAGCGGAAGATCCCGCTGATCTCCGAGGACCCCGCCTTCGATCCCAACCGCGACGCCGGCGACGCCCCCCTCCGGTCCGACGCCCGAGGCGCGGTCGACCCGCTGGCGTTCCTCGCCGGGCCGGTGAAGGTCGCCTACGACTCCGACGCCCCCGACCAGGTCGCCGACCTCTCCCGCCTGATCGACCGCGACACGAAGGTCGTCCGTAGCGTCACCGGCGAGCTTTCCTGGGACCACGGCCGGGGCGTCTGCGCCGTCGACGCCCCCAGCGTCCAGGGCGCCTGCGGATTCCTGGCCGCGGCCTCGCCGATCAAGCTCAAGGACGCGACCATCGAGACGACCAACGACTACGCGGCCGTCACGCTGGTCGCCATGGACGACCAACCGCTGGCGACCAGCCGCAAGGTCCTGGCGCAGGTCGGGACCGTCGCCCGCCCCGCCGGCTGGGCCGAACGCGAGGCCGAGTTCAAGAGCCGCGACGGCAAGACGACCTACCGGGGCAAGCAGATCGTGAGCACCGGCAAGATGCCCTGGGTGATCGTCCCTTCCCAGGTCGTCGTCACCCTGGCCAACCCCGCGCTCACCTCCGCCACGGCCCTCGACCCCAACGGCATGCCCCAGGCCGAGTTGAAGATCGAGCGCTCCGCCTCCTCCGTCAAGGTGACGCTCCCGAAGGACGCCCTCTACGCCGTGCTCGAGGCGAAATGAACCGCCGAGAAAAATTTCCGGAGCCCCTGTCGATTCCCGGCCGCGCCGCTCGACGTGGGGGTGGAGACGGGGCCGGGACGTGTGCCCCGATCGAGTCCCATGAAGCGACGGAGCATCACGCATGCGAGTCATGGTCATCATCAAGGCGACGAAGGATTCCGAGGCCGGGGTCCTGCCGGATACGCGGCTCATGAAGGAGATGGGCGATTTCAACGAGGAGCTGGTGAAGGCCGGCGTGATGCTGGACGGCGAGGGCCTGCACCCCAGCTCGCGCGGGGTCCGCGTGAGGTTCGCCGCCGACGGCAAGCGCACGGTGATCGACGGCCCGTTCGCCGAGACCAAGGAGCTGATCTGCGGCTTCTGGCTCTGGCAGGTCAAGTCGATGGAGGAGGCGATCGAGTGGCTCAGGCGCTGCCCGAACCCGCACCTCGAGGAATGCGAGGTCGAGATCCGGCCGGTCTATGAGGCCGAGGACTTCGGCGAGGCCTTCACGCCCGAGATGCGCGAGCAGGAGGACCGCATCCGGGCCGAGACCGCCCGCCTCAAGGGCTGATCCGCGTCCGGCTTGCCGACGACGGCGGGAGTTGGTCTGATCGGGGAATGACCACGGACCAGCTCCACCGCGCCATCGAGGCGGTCTGGCGGATCGAGTCGGCGAAGCTCGTCGCGGCGCTCGCGCGCCGGACGCGCGACGTCGGCGTGGCGGAAGACCTCGCGCAGGACGCCCTCGTCGCGGCGATGGAGCAGTGGCCCCGTTCCGGCGTCCCCGACCGGCCGGGAGCCTGGCTCCTCGCCGCGGCGCGTCGGCGCGGGATCGACGCCATCCGCCGCGACCGCGTTCTCGACCGCAAGCGACGGGAGATCGCCGACCGCCTCGCGGCCGACTCCGCCCCGCCCGACGTCGACGCCGCCCTCGACGACGAGGTGGGCGACGACCTCCTGCGCCTGATCTTCACCGCCTGCCACCCGGCCCTCTCCGCCGACGCCCGCGCGGCGCTGACGCTCCGCCTCCTGGGCGGGCTGACGACCGACGAGATCGCCCGCGCGTTCCTCGCCCCCGAGCCCACCATCGCCCAGCGGATCGTCCGGGCGAAGAAGACCCTGGCCGAGAAGGCCGTCCCGTTCGAGGTCCCGCGCGGCGACGAGCTGGCGACCCGGCTGGCCTCCGTGCTGGAGGTCGTCTACCTCGTCTTCAACGAGGGCTACGCCGCCACCGCCGGCGACGACTGGATGCGCCCCGCGCTCTGCGAGGAGGCCCTGCGCCTGGGCCGGATCCTTGCCGAGCTGACGCCGGCCGAGCCCGAGGTCCACGGCCTCGTCGCGCTCATGGAGATCCAGGCGTCCCGCCTCCGCGCGCGGACCGCGGCCGACGGCTCGCCGATCCTCCTGCTCGACCAGGACCGCGCCCGCTGGGACCACCTGCTGATCCGCCGCGGCCTCGCGGCCCTCGCGCGGGCCGAGGCGCTGGGCGGGCCCCGCGGCCCCTACGTCCTCCAGGCCGCCATCGCCGCCTGCCACGCCCGCGCCCGTGCCCCGGAGGCCACCGACTGGCCCGAGATCGCCCGGCTCTACGGCGAACTCGCCCGCGCCGTCCCGTCGGCGGTGGTCGAGCTCAACCGCGCGATGGCGGTCGCCATGGCCGAGGGGCCGGCCGCCGGCCTGGCGATCCTCGACGCCCTCGCGGACGAGCCGGCGCTCGCGGGCTATCCTTACCTCCCGAGCGCCCGCGGCGACCTGCTGGCGAAGCTCGGCCGCCCGGCCGAGGCCGCCCCCATGTTCCGACGCGCCGCCGAATTGACCCGCAACGCCCGCGAGCGGTCGTGGCTCCTGGGCCGCGCCCGGGCCTGCGACGACGCGCGCTGACACGACCCCCGAGGCCGCCATGCTCCGCTATCGAGACGGGACCGAGATCCGCACCGACGACCACGTCCGGCACGCCGGCGCCCCGGCGTTCGTCGAGCAAATCGTCGACGGCGACGACGCGGAGGACCACGGCCTCGAAGGCCCCGGCTTCATGCTCGTCTGCGAGCAGTGCGGCCGGGTCGTCATCGAGGTGGGGACCTACGACTGGCAAGACGTGGAATTCGTCCGGCGCGGGAAGGGGCCGACGGTCAGGCCGAGCCCTTGAGCGACGCCATGTCGATCACGAACCGATAGCGCACGTCCCCCTTCAGGAGGCGTTCGTACGCCGCGTCGACGTCCCGGACGCCGATCATCTCGATGTCGGAGACGATTCCGCGGTCGGCGCAGAAGTCCAGCATCTCCTGCGTCTCGGGGATGCCGCCGATGGCCGAGCCGGCGAAGTTGCGGCGGGGCATCAGCAGGCTGAACGCCGAGACCGGGAGCGGGTGCTCCGGCGCGCCCACGAGCGCGAGGGTGCCGTCCAGCTTCAGCAGGTCCAGGTAGGCGTTGATGTCGTGCTGGGCCGAGACGCAGTCGAGGATGAAGTCGAAGCTCCGGGCGCGGCGGGCCATGGCGTCGGCGTCCCTGGAGACGACGACCTCGTCGGCGCCCAAGCGTCGAGCGTCCTCGGCCTTGCCGGGCGAGGTCGTGAACAGGACGGTGTGGGCCCCGAAGGCGTGGGCGAACTTCACCCCCATGTGCCCGAGCCCCCCCAGGCCGACGATCCCGACCGTCTTCCCCGGGCCCGCTCCCCAGTGCCTCAGCGGCGAGTACGTCGTGATCCCGGCGCAGAGGAGGGGGGCCGTGGCCGCCAGGTCCGCCCCCTCGCGGATCTTCAGGGCGAACGCCTCGTCGACGACGATGTTCTCCGAGTAGCCGCCGTAGGTCACGCCGCCGGAGTGCCGGTCCGGGCCGTTATAGGTGAAGACCGTGCCGCCGGTCTCGCAGAACTGCTCCAGGCCGGACTTGCAGGTCTCGCAAGCGCCGCACGAATCGACCATGCAGCCGACGGCCGCCAGGTCCCCCTCCTTGAACTTCTTCACCGCCGTCCCGACCTTCGCCACCCGACCGACGATCTCATGGCCCGGGACGCAGGGGTAGACCGTGTTGCCCCACTCGTTGCGGGCCTGGTGCAGGTCGGAGTGGCAGACGCCACAGTAGAGGATGTCGATCAGGACGTCGGTCGGCAGCGGGTCGCGGCGCGTCAGCGAGAACGGCGCCAACGGGGAGGACGCGGACTGGGCGGCGTAGGCCTTGGTGCTCATGCGCGGATGGTCCTGGGGTTGCGGGATGTCGACGGCGTCCGCATTGTAACGCGCGCGTCAAAGGGGGCCGGCGTCCACCACCGAAACGCCGTCGGCGGTCAGGTCCAGGACCACGGGCCGGTGCGCCGGGGCATACTGCTCGTCCAGGTGGGAGGCGTTCACGAAGGTCGTCGGGCCGATGTGGTATACGCCGTAGCCTGAGTGGATGTGCCCCGCGACGGCCAGTCGGGGGCGGACGGCCTCGATCCTCCGCAGGAGGGTGGGCGATCCGGCGGGCCCGCGCGGCGTGGGGTCGCCGTATCCGAACGGGGGGCCGTGGAGCAGGAGGACGTCCGTCCCCTCGGGGACCAGGTCCCATTTCGAGCCAAGCTCGGGCTCGTCCAGGTTGAAGGCCCAGTTGAAGAACGTCGGCTGCCAGGGCGTCCCCCAGATCGACAGCCCGCCGACCGTCGCCGCCGAGTCTTGCAGGTACGTCCAGGGGAGGGGCCGGTCGAACTCGGGATAGCCCTCCTGGAAGACGAAGTCGTGGTTGCCCGCCACGCCGACGACCGCCGTCGCATCCGGGATCGAGCCCAGCCACGCGCGGAACTCCGCGTCCAGCCACCGCCGGCCCTTCGCCGCGCCGTGGCAATCGGTCGGCACCAGGTCGCCGGCCAGCAGCAGCAGGTCGCAGGGCGGGACCTTCGGCAGGTGCCCATGCAGGTCGGAGATGCAGCATATCCTCATGAACGAGGCTCCCTCGGGGCTTTTCGATCGCGATCGGCGCGGGTAGAACGAGACTCTCGACACGACCGCCCGACCCGACGCGGCGAGCCACGGAGCCGAATCCCATGCGACATCGCCTCGTCCCGGCCCTCCTCGCCCTGGCCTCGCTCCCCCTCGCGTCGACGCCCGCGCGGGGCCGCGAGGGGGGTCCGAACGTCGTCTTCATTCTGGCCGACGACCTCGGCCGCGCCGAGGTGGGCGCCCACGGCCAGGCGAAAATCCGCACGCCGTCGATCGACAAGATGGCCGCGGAGGGAATGCGGTTCACGCGGTTTTACGCCGGCTCGCCGGTCTGCGCCCCGTCGCGATGCACGCTGCTGACCGGCAAGCACGCGGGCCGCGCCTTCGTCCGCGACAACCGCGAGATCCAGCCGGAGGGCCAGGCCCCCATCCCGGCCGCCGAGGTCACGCTCGCGGAGATGTTCAAAACCCGAGGTTACGCCACCGCCGCCATCGGCAAGTGGGGCCTGGGCTTCCCCGGCTCCGAGGGCGACCCGCTCAACCAGGGGTTCGACCACTTCCTCGGCTACAACTGCCAGCGGCACGCCCACAACCACTACCCCGCCTATCTGTGGGACGACCGCGAGAGGATCGAGCTGCCGGGCAACCCCGGCGGGGCGACGGGCGAGCAATTCTCGCACGACCTCTTCGAGGAAGACGCCCAGCGCTGGCTCCGCGAGCACCGCGATCGGCCGTTCTTCCTGTTCCTCCCGTTCACCATCCCCCACCTCGCCCTCCAGGTCCCGGCCGATTCCTTGGCCGAGTACGAAGGCAAGTTCGACGAAGCCCCCTACGTCGGCGGCAAGGGCTACCAGCCCCACCCGACGCCCCGCGCCGCCTACGCCGCGATGGTCACCCGGATGGACCGGACCGTCGGCCGCGTCATGGACCTGCTCCGCGAGTTGGGCCTCGACGACGACACCATCCTCATCTTCTCCTCCGACAACGGCCCGACCCACGACGTCGGCGGGGCCGATAGCGCGTTCTTCGGATCCGCCGGCGGCCTGCGCGGGCTGAAGGGCTCGGTGTACGAGGGGGGGATCGCCGTCCCCTTCATCGTCCGCTGGCCGGGCCGGGTCGCCGCGGGCTCGACGTGCGATTTCGTCGGCTACTTCCCCGACGTCGCCCCGACTCTCATGGACCTGATCGACGCCCGCGACGCCCTCCCCGCGGGCCTCGACGGACTGAGCTTCGCCCCCAGCCTGCTCGGCCGCCCGTCGGAGCAGCAAGAGCATGAGTTCCTCTACTGGGAGTTCGCCTCCTACGGCGGCCAGCAGGCCGCGCGGCTGGGGCCGTGGAAGGGCGCGCGCCAGCGGATGCGTCAGGGCCGGCTCGACATCGAGCTGTACAACCTGGACGACGACCCGGCCGAGTCCCGCGACGTCGCCGCCGACCACCCCGAGATCGTCGCGCGGGTCGCGGAGGTCATGGATCGGGAGCACGTCCCGTCGGAGTTGTTCCCGCTGCCGGCGGTGGATACCGGGGCAACACAAGGACTACGCTGATGAGGCCAGTTGCATCGACAGATCGCCCCGGGCGGAAGCGGATCGACGACCGGTTCTGCCTGACCGGGATCCTCTTCGTACTGAAGACCGGGATCAACTGGGAGGACCTGCCGCGGGAGATGGGCTGCGGCTCGGGGATGACCTGCTGGCGTCGACTGGCGTACTGGACGGCCGCCGGCGTCTGGCCGAAGCTCCACGCCCTGCTGCTCTCCGAGTTGGAGTGGGCCGGGGCGATCGACTGGAGCCGGGCGACGATCGACGGGTCGCACGTGCGGGCGCGGGGCGGGGGCGAGGCGACCGGTCCCAGCCCGGTGGACAGGCGGAAGAAGGGGAGCAAGCACGTCGTCGTCACCGACGCCGCCGGGCTCCCGCTGGCGGCCGTGACGGCCCCGGGGAACAGGCCGGACGTCACGCAGCTGGAACGCGCCGTCGACGCCGTGCCGCCGGTCCGCGGCCCGCGAGGCCGCCCGAGACGCCGCCCCGACGAGGTCTACGCCGACCGCGGCTTCGACTCGAAGGCGAACCGCGACGCCCCGCGGCGACGCGGCGTCCGCCCGATGATCGCCCGGATCCGGGCCCCGCACGGCAGCGGCCTGGGGAAGAGGCGATGGGTCGCCGAGCGGACCATCTCGTGGCTCCACGGCCTCGGCCGCCTGCGGGTCCGGAAGGACCGGTCCGCGGCCATCCATCAGGCCCTCCTGTCCATCGGCTGCTCCCTGACATGCTTCGCAAACCTATGTATATAACGGAACTTTGTTAGGGCCTCTTAGGCCGTGTTGACGATGCGGAGGCTGGCGCGGTAAGACGTTAAGGCGGATCGACGACCAGGAGGGGGCCGTCCGCCATGCGATACGCGATCACCGACGAGATCTGGGCCGTCTGGGGGCCGATGGTCGAGCGCTGCCGCTCGAGGCTGGGCCCGGAGCCGGAGCTGCCCGACCGGATGTTCTTCGAGGCGGTCCTCTACTGGGCCCGCACCGGCGTCCCCTGGCGCGACCTGCCCGCGGAGTTCGGGGCGTGGGACGCCGTCTACAACCGACTCCGCCGCTGGATCCATTCGGGGCGGCTGAAGAGGCTGTTCGACCTGATGGCCGAGCGGGCCGAGTGCGAGGACGCCCGAAGGCTGATGATCGACTCGACCGTCGCGCGGGCCCATCAGCACGCCGCCGGGGCCGGGCGGGCAAAAGGGGGGGCGCGGCGCAAGCCCTCGGCCGGTCGCGCGGCGGCCTCTCGACGAAGGTGATCGCCGTGGCGCGCGACGAGGACGGCGTCGTCGCGGTGGACGTGGCCGAAGGCCAGAGGAACGACGCCCCGCTGGCGAGAGGCCTGCTGATCGAGGCCCGCGACGCCG
>NZ_JBBCIR010000103.1:0-5957 GCF_037189885.1 Paludisphaera sp. | reverse complement strand
CCCCCTCATCCGCCCCTCCAGGGGCACCTTCTCCCACGAGGGGAGAAGGGATGCTTGTCGTCGTCCACCCCCGGGGTCTTCGACAGAGCACCCTCGCGGGGGAAGGCCGTCAGGATCGCTCGCGAGCCCCACGACCGACTTCATGCCCCGCCAGTTGAAAATCCCCATCGCCTCCATTGATGGGTTGACCGGGGGCGGCTATCGTGAAATCCGACGATCGGGCGCGCCGCGCCGCGATGGCGAGGGCCGGGTCGGATCGACGAGGAGCTTCCCTTGGATCATCGCTTCCAGGTGAACCTGAGGGGGATCATCGACCTCCTCTCGAACCACCTCTACAGCCGCCCGGAGGTGTTCGTCCGGGAGTTGCTCCAGAACGCGGTCGACGCCATCACCGCGCGGAGGGCTCTCGACCCGGGATGCCCCGGCGAGATTCACCTGACCGTCGTGACGCGCGGCGGCGGGCCGCCGATGCTGGAGGCCCGCGACGACGGCGTCGGGCTGACCGAGGCCGAGCTGCACTCGCTCCTTGCGACGATCGGCCAGTCCTCCAAGCGCGACGACCAGGGCCGGCGCACGGGGGATTTCCTCGGGCAGTTCGGCATCGGCCTGCTGTCGTGCTTCGTGGTCAGCGACGAGATCGTCGTCGTGACCCGGAGCGCCCGGGGGGGCTCGCCGGCCGTCGAGTGGCGGGCGAAGGTCGACGGCACTTACTCCGTCCGGTCGCTCGACGCCGACGTCGCCCCGGGGACCCAGGTCTACCTGACCTGCCGTCCTGGCCGCGAGGACTACTTCACGGCGGAGGCCGTGGCCGACGCCGCGTCCCGCTACGGGGCGCTCCTGCCCCACCCGATCCGCGTCACCGGCGGCAAGGCCTCGCGCGTCGTCAACCGCGACGGCGCGCCGTGGCGCGTCGAGCACGCCGACGAGACGGAACGCGCCCGGGCGCTGCTGCGGTTCGGCGCCGAGACGTTCGACGAGCGGTTCCTGGACGCGATCCCGCTCCGCTCGCGCGCCGGCTCCGTCGACGGCGTGGCGTTCGTCCTGGCCCACCCGGCGAACCTGAACGCCCGCCGCGGCCATCGCGTCTACCTGCGGAACATGCTGCTGAGCGAGGCCGCCGACGACCTGCTGCCGGACTGGGCCTTCTTCGCCAGGGCCGTCGTCAACGCCGACGACCTCCGCCCCACCGCCTCGCGCGAGGGGTTCTACGAGGACGACTCCCTCCGCGCGGCTCGGGCCGAGCTGGGGGATTGCCTGCGCGACGCCCTGGTCGACATGGCCCGGCGGCACGGCGACCGCTTCCGGCGATTCCTGGAGATCCACCACCTCGCCATCAAGGCCCTGGCCGCCCAGGACGACGAGTGCTTCCGCCTGTTCGTCGACTGGCTCCCCTTCGAGACGACCCGGGGCCGCCTGACGGCTCGCGAGCTGTGCGAGGCCGAGCCGGTCATCCGGTACGTCGACGACGTGTCGACCTATCACCAGCTGGCGAAGGTGGCCACGTCGCAGGGGATCACGCTGGTCAACGCCGGCTACGTCTACGAGCCCGAGCTGCTGGCGCGGCTGCCGGAAGTCCGCCCCGACGTGGCGACGCGACGGGTCGAGCCGGAAGACGTCGCCCGCGAGTTCGACGAGCTGGACCTCGCGGAGCAGGAGGGGTTCCACGCCCTGCTCGACGCGGCGACGGAGGCGCTCCGGCCGTTCCGATGCCGCCCCGAGGCCCGCAAGTTCCGCCCGGCCGACATGCCCGCGCTCTACCAGGCGGGGACCGACGCCCGCTTCATCCGCTCGCTGGAGCAGAGCCGCGAGACGGCCGACCCGCTCTTCCAGGGGGTGCTCGAGAGCCTGGCGACCGGTCGCGGCCCGACGCCCCACACGACGCTCCTGCTCAACGCGTCCAACCCGATGATCCGACGCCTGGCGACCATCCGGGACCGCCAGGCGCTGGCCCGCGCGGTCGAGGTCCTATACGTCCAGGGGCTGATGCTGGCCCACCAGCCCCTCTCCTCCGGCGAGCTAGGCCTCCTCAGCCGCGGCCTCGCCGGGCTGCTCGACCTGCTCGCCGAACGACAGGAGCCCCCGTCATGAGCGACGCCCGCGAGCGGATCGGCGAGATCGAGAACGAGGCGTGGGGGCTCCCCCGCGGGGCCGCGAAGCTCGCGCTGCTGGAGGAGGCCGTCCGCCTGGCCGACTCCCTCGGCGACGTGGACCTCGGCTACGAGCTGCGGAACCAGGTCGCCGACACGGCGACGTTCTGCGGGCGGCCCGACGTGCTGCTCGTCGCCTTCTCGTGGCGCCTGGCGCAATTCGACCGCGCGCCGGACCGCTACTCGGACTTCGACATCCTCTGGCAGTACAAGTGGGTCGTGGACCACGTGGTCGAGTTCCCGGAGGTGCCGCTCCCCCGCATCCTCCAACTCCACGAGGACATGGAGCGACGGTATCGCGAGGCGGGCTCGACGATGCACGCGGTCTGGTCGCACCGGCGGAAGTTGTATCGCCACGTCGGCGACCCGGAACGGGCGGCCGAGGCCCACGCCCGGCTCCGCCGGTGCCGCCGCGACTACCTCAGCGACTGCGCGGCCTGCGTCGCGTTCGACGACTGCGCGTACCAGCGCTTCCGCCGCCAGTGGAGCCGATGCCTGGCCGCCGCGGAGCCGTTGCTGACGGGCGGGCTCTCCTGCGCCGAGCAGCCGCACATCACCTTCGGGCGCGTCCTGGTCCCGTATCTCCGCCTCGGCCGGATCGACGACGCCAGGGCCGCGCATGAGCGGGGCTATCGGAAGGTGAGGCGGGAGCCGCAGCACGTGATCCCCCATGCGGAGCACCTCGAATTCGAGAGCCTGGTCGGCGACCCGTCGAAGGCGAAGGGGATGCTGGAGCGGCACCTGCCCGACGCCCTCGTCGCCGTCTCCGTCCTCGACCGATTCCACTTCCTGCTCGCCGCCCGGACCTGGGCCGATCGGATGCTCCAGCGCGGCGTGGCCCGGATGAAGGTCCGCCTCCCCGCGGGCCCTCCCGCCCCCGACGACTCGGGCGTCTCCGACCTCGAACGGCTGGGGGGATGGTTCCTGGACCAGGCGCGGGGCATCGCCGATCGACTCGACGCCCGGAACGGGACCGACGCGTACCGACGCGCCATCGACGGCCGCGCCGAACTCCTGGAAATGGCGACGGACTGACCCGCCGCGGTGGCTTCGTTCGCGCGCCGGGGTCTCGCGCCGAATCCTCGCAAAACCCCATGTCAAAGCATCTTACGCCCGAACCGAGTTGGCTTCGTTCGTCGTTTTCGATGTGATTTTCCGGCCTCCGCCGCCGAAGCCCTTCGCCGTCGCGACGCCGACGGGCGGACCGCGGTCGACGGGGTCCGCGCCGGGCTTCCCCGTCGGGCGATCATCATGCCGCTTGCTGGACCGATTTCGGGATGTCAAAGAGCGCGACCATCGATCATCAAGCATGCTCCGCGGCGAGGAGCCCGGGATTTCAAGTTTCTCTCGCGCCGAGGAAAATAAAGCGGGGGAGGAATCATCTTCCTCTTCCTCCCCTCATCCAGCCGGGAAAGGGCAACCGCGCCAGCGGCGGGCGAGGGTCGCCTGGGCGCGGAGGCCCCGTCGGGGTGTGACGGCGTGGGCCGTCGCCGTCTCTACAGCCCGACGACCCTCACCCGGCCCTTCGGGCCACCCTCTCCCGGCGGGAGAGGGGACCGATCGCGCCTGGCGGGGCTCGCGCGCCGCGGATCGGTTCAATCAACCCCTTCCGCCTTTGCCTCTACCTCGGCGGGCCCCGGGGGCGCGTCCATGCCTTCCTCGTCGGCGGTGCGGTAGAGGGGGAGGTAGCGGTAGTAGACCTCCAGGGTCAGGATCGATAGCGAGGTCTGGTAGAGCCGGCCGGCGGACATCCCCCAGCGATCGGCGCTGGGGTAGGCGGGATCCCAGCTGCCGTGGCCGCAGCCGTCCTCGTGGATCTGGGCGTCGATCAGGGCCTCGCGGACGTGGGGGTTCCAGCGCTCCCAGTCCTTGTTCCGCATGTTGTGCAGGAGCTGGGTGGCGTAGTACCAGTAATAGATGTTCCGGTCCTCGGACGTTTGCAGGTGCGACGCGACCCGGGCGGCGCCCCTCGCCAGCGCGGGATGGTCGCGACCCCAGCCGAGGAGTTGGCGACCGACGAGGGCCTCGGCCGTCATGACCGGCGACGCGGATTGGCCCGGCTGGTAGGAGTACAGGATCCGCTTGCGGTCGAAGGCGGCCGAGTTGAGGTAGTTCGTGCAGCGCTGGACCGTCTTCTTCGGGATGGGGATCCCGGCGAGGTTCGCGCTGCGGAGGGCGAACAGGCTCCAGCCGAAGACGGAGGTGTCGCCCTCCTGGCCCGGCCGATACCGCCAGCCGCCCCCGCCGGCATCCTGCGACGCCACCAGGAACGCCGCCGCGCGTTCGGCGGGCTTGCGGAGCGCGGGGTCGCGCGAGAGGCCGTAGGCCTCGCAGAGGGCCATCGCGGCGATGGAGTGGCTATAGAGGTAGGCGGTGCCCGTCCCGCCGACGTGCAGGTCTCCGTCGGGCGCCTGGTTCGCGACCAGCCACTCGACCCCCTTCCTCACGGCCGCCTGGTGCGGGCCCTTCACCGTGTGGATGTGCCCAGCCCCCAGCAGCGGCAGCAGGGCCAGCCCGGTCGCGCCGGTCTGCGAGACGATCGCCGCGCGCGACGGGCATTCGCCGCAGACCTCGTTGACGTCGAGGGTCCAGGAGCCGTCGGGCCTCTGGTGGCGGACGATCCATTCGAGGCCGTCGTTCACGGCCTTCTCGGATCGGACGGTCCCCCCCTCGCGGCGGACGAGCCGGGCGCGGTCGACCCCGGACCGGCCCGAGAACGGCGCCTGGACGTTGGCCGAGAGCGCGCCCAGCGAGGCCGCGCCGACGAGCGAGGGGGCCAGTTCGGGCGGGGCCTCGGGCCCGGCGGGCTCGGGGGCGAAGGAGGCCAGCCCGGTGATCTCCGGCTGGTTGGCGAACATCACGTCCGGGTCTTCCGGCCCGAAGCTCAGCGAGGGCGGGTTCGGGTCGTCGAGATCCGTGAACGGGTCGCCGGAGCGGTCGGCCTCCGCCAGCGAGGTGAAGTCGTTCAACTCGCCGGGGGGGGCGGGCAGCTCCGCCGTGAAGGACCGCTCCCCCTCGGCCCCGCCGCCGAGCTGCATCAGGATCGCCAGCATCAGCAGCGCGAGCCCATGGAGGATCAGGCTCGCCCCCCACGACGGCACCGCGCGGAGGGCGCGTCGATCGATCGCTCGCCCCTCCCACTCAACCGAGACGCGGGCGACGTGATCCAGCAACCCCCGCGGCATGTCGCGAAGTCTCATGGCCGGTCCCGGAAAGGACGGAGATCGGAACGCCCCCCGACTTCCCCCCATTGTAGGAGGCGGCGCACCGGGCCGACCAGCCGCCGGGGCAGGGCCCTCCCCGAATAATGGAGCGCCTTCCCCGATCGACTCAGCCCGGGAATCATCGACGAGATCGCCGAGCGCAAAAAAATCCCCGGCCGAAACCGGCCGGGGACTGGATCACTTCCTCAACGGGCGAGCCGTTCAGGACTGCGGGGCGGCGGGGGCGTCCGAGATACCCGGGACCGGAGGAGCGGTCGGGATCTCCGGGGCGGACGGGATCTCCGGGGCGGCGGGAGCGGCCGGGATCTCCGGGGCGGCGGGAGCCGGCGGCGGCTCGTCGGCGGCGGGGGCCGGCGGGGTCGGGGTGGCGGGAGCGGCCGGGGCCGCCTCGCCCTGCGGGGCCGCCTGGGCCTGCGGGGCCGCCTGGGCCTGCGGCGCGGGGGCGACCTTGGCGGGGGCCTGCGGCGTGGGGGTCTGCTTGGACGGAACCTGGGCATAGGCCGTCGAGGCCGCGAGGGCGACAGCCGTCGCGCCGAACAACCGAGCGCTCAACATTGTTGCAATCTCCACGGATACCGGATCGGGG